>NZ_JBQCVF010000084.1:0-10061 GCF_051962515.1 Neisseria sp. P0009.S007
GCAAAGCCGGTCATGCTGTGGATTTGAATAGTTCGTCTTGTAGCCATGGTTTTACTCCGTTTCCAAATACGAGTGAAAGTATGGACACTATAACACACCCGACCGACGATTTTCAGACGGCCTTTGGTGCCAAATTCCTCTATAATTCAAGGCAACCTATTTTTTATTCCCCCCAAAGGTTCATCATGAGTAACTACACCCGCACCGGC
Organism: Neisseria sp. P0009.S007; assembly: GCF_051962515.1. Taxonomy (NCBI): domain Bacteria; kingdom Pseudomonadati; phylum Pseudomonadota; class Betaproteobacteria; order Neisseriales; family Neisseriaceae; genus Neisseria; species Neisseria sp. P0009.S007. The sequence continues at coordinate 210 of NZ_JBQCVF010000084.1, forward strand.
CGCGCCGCCGACAGCCTGCGCGACATCAAAATTACCCCCAATTTCCTCCCCCATGCCGATGGCTCCTGCCTTATTGAGTGCGGCAACACCAAAGTGATTTGCACTGCCTCCATCGACGAAAATGTCCCACCGTTCCTGCGCGGTAAAGAACAAGGCTGGGTAACGGCCGAATACGGTATGTTGCCGGCTTCCACCGCCTCCCGTATGCGCCGCGAGGCCGCCGCGGGCAAACAATCCGGACGCACACAAGAAATCCAACGCTTGATTGGCCGCTCTCTACGCGCCGTCGTCGATATGGAAAAACTCGGCGAACGCCAAATCCTGATTGACTGCGACGTCATCCAAGCCGACGGCGGCACGCGTACCGCCTCCATTACTGGTGCCTACGTTGCCCTGCAAATCGCCGTAGACAAACTCCTTTCAAACGGCCTTATCAGCGAAAACCCCATCCGTGAAGCCGTTGCCGCCGTTTCCGCCGGCGTGGTGGGCGGTGTACCGCTTTTGGACTTGGACTATCCAGAAGATTCAGGCTGCGACAGCGACGTTAACATCATCATGACCGCATCCGGCAAAATCATCGAAATCCAAGGCACAGCCGAAGGCGCACCCTTCAGCATCGAAGAATTGGGCAAACTCATTGCCCTCGCGCATAAAGGCATTGCTGAATTGGTTCAACACCAGCAGGCCGCTCTTTTGGCCCGATAATCAGCAAGGCTGTCTGAAAACTTTCAGACGGCCTTTTTTAACCAAACCCCTTTATGCGTATTTACTCAAAAAAGCGCGTTCTATCCTTGAATTCCATGTAAAAAATAGTAATAATAACCCTTTTTCCAGCAAACCAAGCTGCCCGACAACCCCCACAAGAAAGCACGAAACATGGCGTTAATCGTACATAAATACGGCGGCACATCAGTAGGCTCGCCCGAACGCATCAAAAACGTAGCCAAACGTGTCGCCAAAGCCCGCGCCGAAGGACACGACATCGTAGTCGTCGTATCCGCCATGAGCGGCGAAACCAACCGACTGGTCGCACTGGCGCACGAAATGCAAGAGCATCCCGATCCGCGCGAACTCGACGTCGTTCTCGCTACCGGCGAACAAGTGACCATCGGCCTGCTGGCCATGGCCCTGAAAGACATCGGCGTTGACGCCAAGAGCTACACCGGCTGGCAAGTCGCCCTCCAAACCGACACTTCCCACACCAAAGCCCGCATCGAAAACATCGACGACGAAAGAATGCGTGCCGATTTGGCTGCCGGTAAAGTCGTTATCGTAGCCGGTTTCCAAGGCATCAGCAGCGAAGGCAATATCTCAACCCTCGGCCGTGGCGGTTCGGATACCTCCGCCGTTGCCATCGCCGCAGCCCTCAAAGCCGACGAATGCCAAATTTATACCGACGTAGACGGCGTTTACACCACCGACCCGCGCGTCGTACCCGAAGCACGCCGCATGGACACGATCACATTCGAAGAAATGATCGAATTGGCCAGCCTCGGCTCAAAAGTTTTACAAATCCGCTCCGTAGAATTCGCCGGAAAATACAAAGTGCGCCTGCGCGTACTCAGCAGCCTGCAAGATGGCGGCAACGGCACCCTGATTACCTTTGAAGAGGACGACAACATGGAAAGAGCAGCCGTAACCGGTATCGCATTCGACAAAAACCAAGCACGCATCAACGTACGCGGCGTACCTGACAAACCCGGCGTTGCCTACCAAATCCTCGGCGCAGTTGCCGATGCCAACATCGAAGTCGACATGATCATCCAAAATGTTGGCAGCGAAGGCACAACAGACTTCTCCTTCACCGTTCCACGCGGAGACTACAAACAAACCATCGAACTCCTGCAACAACGCCAAGACAGCATCGGCGCCGCCTACATCGACGGCGACGACACCGTATGCAAAGTCTCCGCAGTCGGCTTGGGCATGCGTTCACACGTCGGCGTAGCCGCCAAAATCTTCCGCACCCTCGCAGAAGAAGGCATCAACATCCAAATGATTTCAACTTCCGAAATCAAAGTATCCGTCCTGATTGACGAAAAATACATGGAACTGGCTACCCGCGTTCTGCACAAAGCATTCGACTTAGGCAACTAATTCCAACCAGTCAAAAAGGCCTTCTGAAACTTTATTGTTTCAGAAGGCCTTTTTTATTTCCATTACATAAATCAACAACATCTTAATAAAAAAAATCAACTTTAGCTCAAAACAGTGTAGCCTGGCTTATTATTACCCTTGTTAATTTCATTATATATTCAATATTTTACAACCATCCACCTTCGCCGTTTAATTCCAAAAACATACCACTTAACCTAATTTGAGAAAAATAAACAAATCTGTAATAAAATAGGACAAAAGTACAAACAATTATCTACGCTCATCAATAAAAACAAATTTCCCCCAATTTTCTCCTAACTTAAGAAGGAATCCTAATATGAACGTATTAAACAAATTCGGTATGCTGATCTTGACCGCTTCCCTGCTGGCAGCCTGCGGCGACTCCGGTAATAAAGGCAGCAGCGACAAACCGGCAGAACAAGTTGCTCAAAGCGAATCTAGCTCTGCCAACAAATACGAAAAAGCTCTGAGCGAATTCCCGGAAGCAGATCCTAAACTGGCCGAACCTATCGTCATTTCCGATAAAAAATCTCCAGACGGTCTTGCCGAATTGCAAAAATTCATTCACTTCACCACTGGTGAAGAAGCTCAAAAAATTACTCAGCTAGGCCTAGAATTGCAAAACTTGGCTAACCAAAATAAAGAAAAAGAAGCTTTGGAGCAGATGAACAAACTGACTGCCGCACTGGAACAATTCCATCAGAGCGCAGCTGCCCTCGACATCAAAGATCCTGAAATCAAAGCAGTTCTGGATCGTGCATTACAAGTCAGCAGTGCTGCCAACAACATGATGATTTATGCAGGCAAACATGTTTCTGAGCTGACTATCAACGGCAAAGATAAAGATTCGCTCAAATTTGCCAATGATTTCCAAGAAAAATCTCAAAAATTGCAAGAAACCCTACGTGCAGCCAATCAAGAAGTACAAAAAGCTGCCGAAGCTTTAGGCAAAAAATACTCCCAATAAGCCTATTGTTTCCGATAAATATCGGTGGTATCGGCAACATCGATACCACCTTTCCAAACCCTAAGTCAGGTTGAACACAATGAATAATCTAAACCCTTCACTCCCCTGCCCACACTGCCATGCCCCGATCCAAGGCGGATTGGTTAAAGGTTTGGCCGCAGTCAAAGAATGTCCTTCCTGCCATAAAAAAGTCAAATTCAAAAAACCGCCTGTTGGCGAATATTTCAAAGCTTTGCTGAAACCTTTCGCTATTTTTGTAGTAGTTGTCTGCATCGTAGCGGCAATACTGATCAGCCTGTTTGGTACATTCCCCCAATATATCAGTATGGCATTAGTTATCGGCTTTTTCGTCTACTACATTATCCCGATTCAAAACAAACTTTCATCTTTTGAAAAAGACGAATAAACATATACTTTGCCCATCCAACCCACTTTTCCGGATGGGCAATACTTTATACGGCCCAATAAAAAATAATGAAATCGTCCCCATTTTTTTGTCCGCATTGCTCCAATCCGATTCGAGGTAGTGCATTCAAAGGACTGAAAAGCATTAAAGAATGCCCGACCTGCCACAAAAAAGTCCGCTATAAGCAGCCAACTGCAAAAGAAATCCGCCAAGCGACATGGAAAAAGAGCATTATTTTCCTTGCCCTGCTGACCTTATACCTTGCCTTTCTGATTGCACTATTTCGCGCAGATATTCCTTTTACGTATCTCATCCTTCCTATCATGCTCTATTTGGTTGCAGTCTTCCAGCCTGCCATTATCAAGCATTCTTCATTTGAGAAAGACGAATAGCCTGCTTTCAGACGGCCATCGCCTTCGATAACAAGGTTTGGCCAATACCGATTTTAATCCTTATCCCCGATATCCCCTCCAAGGCTTTTATTACATGAAACGTCCAGTCCCTGTTACCATCGCCACCGTTCTCTATTTCATCATAACTGCCCTTACTTGCTTTACTACGGTTGCTCTTGCGATTTATTCGGGCGATTTACTGATAGAGGTTGCAACCTTGGCATTCCCTTTCCTGCCTTGGTGGCTGTCTATGCCCCTATACTTCATCCTCCTTTCCTTACCGGTATTTATTGCTGTCGGCCTGCTTTCAGGTAACCGTTCTGCCCGTTGGCTGGCTATTGTGCTAGCGGCCTCTTCGCTAATCATGGTGTATAGCGATATGGCGAGCTATAGTTCTCAACAAATCATTATTCAATCCATTCTCCACCCTGTTTTGCTGCTCCTCATCTTCAATCCGGTATCCAACCGCTATTTCGCCAATGCGGCCTCAAAAACCGAATCCTAAACCATCGGATTTTGACTTCAAAAAAACTTAAGGCCGTCTGAAACCCTTGCCCTTACGCAAATCTTTTTCAGACGGCCTAAAATAGAATGGCCTTTTCAGACTGTCTTTTCCTAAGGCAGCCCTTCATACAAGCAATAATGCGTTTCCCTTAGCAGCTTTAAATACCAAACTGTAAGCAAACAAACCCATGAAATCAGTTTTTCCTATTTTCTTTATCCTGCTCAACTTATTCTTCATCCTCTATTTGCGACGCAAGCTATCTATATGGATTCGTTTGGCACTTTACTTGTCTATCGGTGGACTGTTTTATTTATGGATGTCCAACAAATCTGCCCTAACCTCCCTATTTGCACACACCCTGTCATTACAGCCATTCGACGTATTTCATGAGACAATCGGTTTTTCATTATCGGTTACAGTCTTCCTCAATCTGTTTGACTTGCTTGCCGTACCTTCGATTGTCCGTTTCCCCAACTTAATCCTCAAAAATCCCCAACACCACCATCAGTCTGTTCAATGGTATCTTGCCAATACTTCCCTTTTTGAACGCTTTTTCCACTATTTCTACTCTTTCTGCTGTTGCCTCATGTTTTATGGTATATGGCACGAAGCCTTCCGATAATCAATCTAAAAAACAAAGGGACATCATCAAAATGTCCCTTTGTTTATATTCAGACGGCCTTGAATATCTCCAACACTCAATCCTTCCCTCCTCTCGAAAAATGCTCAATCTCAAATCCGCTCTGACGATAAGCTCGAAAACGGTCTCGGGCTTCGGCCAAATCTTCTAAGCTGTTGCCCACAATTTCAAGGATACGGTTTGGAATGGCCGGGGCTTGGCTCCAGAAATCAGCAGACAGGTTCAAAACCGTGCAATCTTGCGAAATATTCGGCAATGCGTTTCCAAACGCAAGCAATACCGGCGTTTCAGACGGCATGGGGTCGGTAGGCAGCCAGACTTCATGCGGAATAAAGCTTTCGGGAATTTGCTGCCAAAAATCAACGTCTAGTTGCTGCACTGCCGCGGCAGAATCCGACCACACCAAAATCTGCCCGCCATCGCGTATGGCGCGCGCAATCAGGCGGCAGGCAAAGGCGGCCGGGCGGGCGACGTGTGTATAAAAAGTGGCTTTAGGCATGGCGTATTCTTTCGTTTAGGCAATGGATTGGCCGGTTTCAGACGGCCTTTTTGGTTTTCAACAATCTCAAGGCATTGCCCAACACCAGCAGCGAGCTGAAACTCATGCCGAGCGCGGCGATCCACGGGGTAACGTAACCAAACACGGCCAGCGGAACGGCAACCAGATTGTATGCGCTAGCCCAAGTCAGGTTTTGGCGGATAATTTGATGGGTGCGGCGTGCCTGTTCCATCATCACGGGCAAAACGTTCAAATCATCATTGAGCAAAACCACATCCGCACCGTCTCGCGCCACATCGGCACTCGTGGCCACGGCGGCCGACACGTCGGCTTGGGCAAGGACGGGGGCATCGTTGATCCCGTCGCCGATCATCATGACTTTACGCCCTTGTTTTTGCAGATTTTCCACATAAGCAAGTTTGTCTTCAGGCGTGGCTTCGGCACGATAGGCATCCAATCCCAGCTCTTGCGCGACTTGGGCTACGGCAGCTTGACGGTCACCGCTTAAAAGGTGCAGACGGATGCCGTGTTGTTTCAGGTTTTGCAACATTTCAGCGGCGCTGTCTTTGATTTGGTCTTCCAGCAAAAAGGCCGTCTGAAAACCGCTTTGATTGCCCAAGAAAATAATGCCGCCTGTGTGGTCGATATGGGCAAATGTTTCAGGCAGATTACCGGCGATTTCCGAAACAAACGCCGCTTTGCCCAAAGCCCAAACTTGGGTTTTGCCATCCAATTCGATTTGTGCGCTGACACCGTGTCCGATACGGTTGACCCGTTGCTGCACTTTCACATCAAGCGCGGATACAGGTCCGTCTAAAAGCGTATGGTTCAAAATGGCACGGGCGATGGGGTGTTCGGATTGCTGTTCCAATGCTTGGGCAACGGCAAGGGCTTGGACTTCGTTCAGACGGCCTGCTGACAACATACGGCTGACGGAAAGCTGCCCTTTGGTCAGCGTACCTGTTTTATCGAACACGACGTCGTCAATTTGAGCAAGCGTTTCCAGGCTTTGTTTGCCGCTGATGAGAATCCCGTCTTTGGCAAGCGCACCGGTAGAAGCAGCCAGCGCAGTCGGAGTCGCAAGCGACAAGGCACATGGGCAGGTAATGACCAGCAAGGCAACGGTAATCCACAAGGCGGTGTGCGCATCTGCATACCAAGCCCAGCCGATAAAAACAGGAATCGCAAGCAAAAGTTCGCCAAACACAAAACTGGACGCGTATTTTTCGGCCAACTCGGCGGCACGCGGTTTTTGCGCCAGCGCACGGTCGAGCAGTTTGACGATATGGGACAGGCGCGTGTTGCCACCGGTATGGTCGGTGCGGATGATTAAAGGGCTGCTGGTGTTAAGCGTGCCGGCGGTTACTTTTTCAGACGGCCTTTTGACAATCGGCAAACTTTCGCCGGTCAACATGGCTTCGTCAACTTCGCTTTCGCCGGACAAAACCGTACCGTCCACCGGAATGACTTCGCCAGGCTTCACAACAATCGTATCGCCGATATTGAGGCGGACGACTGCGGCTTCCTCGATGACTTCGCTTTCCGGATAAGACGGCAAACGGTGGCAGAATGCCGGAACCAGTTTGACCAACCGCTCCGCCGCATCGCCTGCTTTGCGTCGGGCAATCTGTTCCATAAAACGCCCGCCCAATAGGAAAAACAGCAACATGGCGATGGATTCAAAATACATGCCCTGCCCTGCGTTGGTGGCCAAACTGTAAATACCCGCAATAAAGGTCATCACAATGGCAATGGCAATCGGCGTATCCATGCCGACACGGCGGTTTTTCCAGTCGCGCCACGCGCCGCGGTAAAACGGCAACGCGCTATAAAACACAACGGGCAACACCATCAAAAAGCCGCCCCAATGCAGGATTTCCAAATAAAGCGGCTCGATGTCGCCGCCGTAAAAATAAGTCGGCAGGGCAAACATCATCGTCTGCATCATACCCAGACCGGCCACGGCCAATCTGACGATAAACTGTTTGCGTTCCTTCTGCGCCTGCACTTCGATTTTTTGCGCATCATAAGGCGCAGCGGTATAACCGGTTTGGCAGATTTTCAGCAAAATGTCCGACAATTCGATGTGGGCGCTGTCCCACACCACGCGGCAGCGGTGGGTACTGTAATTCAAATCCACGCGCACCACGCCCTTCATACGCAACAACTGCTGTTCAATCAGCCACACACACGCGGCGCAGGTAATGCCGCCCAGCATCAACACCGCCTCGCGCTCATCCCCTGCGCCAACCTCGACAAAATCAGCCTGCACTTCGGGCAAATCGTACAGCTTTAATTGCGACAACACTTCCGGTGGTGGCAATTCAGATTTTTCCGCGTCTGCAGTACGCTGTTTGTAATAATTGCCCAAACCTGCATCAATAATACTCTGCGCCACCGCTTGGCAACCGGCGCAACAGGTTTCGTGTTCTTCGTCTTCAAAACGAACCGTCAGATGCAGATGTTCCGGGACTTCAAGTCCGCAATGGAAACAGTTTTTTTGGGGATGTGTGGAAGATGTCATAATGTGTTCGATTTATTTTTCAGACGGCCTGAAACAACCGTCCCAGGGTGTTACATTTTAGCAAAAAGCGTTTTTCCGCCTCATTTCATTTACTTTTGAATTAATAGACTGTCGAGTTTTATAAAAAATATGGAAAACAAAGCATTGACCGTTTATCATATGATGAACGGTAACATATAAATACCGTTTATCTTTAAAAACTTCCAATTATTTTAATGTAAAAATGGAACTTTTTTAAAAATTCAAATATATTTTTTATTGACCTCAATCCATTTAAGCAGCATACTTTAGGCATTCCGCGAAGACGGAAATAAAAAACACACATTTACTTATAAAACTAACTTATTGGGAAACCTCACCATGATTGATCGCCTTATGCCTATCTTTGCCGTTATCGGCATTTTATCCAGCACCGTATACCTGAGCCTCGCCGCTTGGATGCTTTACGAAAGCGTGTTCAAAAAGAAAAGCCCTCTGTCGGCATAATCCTCGGATTTAAAATTTTACGGTAAGGCCGTCTGAATATTCAGACGGCCTTGTTTCATTCCATACTATCAATCACTTGGCTGTACGGCCAATTCAATCATCGCTTCGCGCAAACCATCCAAGCCCAAACTTTCGGCGACGGAAACATTCACGCCGACGGCATGTCCGGAATTGTCGCGCAAAATGCCTGCTTCACGCACACCCGACGGCAGCAAATCAACTTTGTTGTACACCACCAATTGCGGAATTTCATGCGCGCCGATTTCTTCCAAGACTTCGTTGACATCGTCCATCTGCCGTTCAAAATCGGGATTGGACGCATCAACGACGTGCAGTAGCACATCCGCCATCGCCGTCTCTTCCAAGGTGGCGGAAAACGCCGACACCAGCTTGTGCGGCAAATCGCGAACGAAACCAACGGTATCGGTCAAAATCACGCTCGCCTCATGCGACAGGAAAAGCCGACGCGCGGTGGTATCCAAAGTGGCGAACAACTGGTCTTTCGCCAATACGTCCGCTTTGGTCAACCGGTTGAACAGGCTGGATTTTCCGGCGTTGGTATAGCCGACAATGGCAAAGGTTTTCAGACGGCCGCTCATGCGCGATTTGCGGCGTGTGGCGCGTTGTTTGCGGACATCGGCAAGCTGCTTTTTCAATGCCGTAATTTTCTGTCCGATTAAGCGGCGGTCAGTTTCCAGCTTGGTTTCACCCGGCCCTTTCAAGCCAATGCCGCCCTTCTGACTTTGCAAATGTCCATAACCGCGTATCAGCCGTCCGCTCAAATGGTTCAACTGAGCCAGCTCCACCTGCAACTTACCTTCCTGCGATTGGGCGCGTTTGGCAAAAATCGCCAAAATCAAACCCACTCTATCGAGGACGCGGCATTGAAGCTCTTTTTCCAGATTACGCTCTTGTGTCGGCGTGAGTTCGTGGTTGAACACGACCAGCCCGACATCATGCTGCTTCACCACTGCCGCCAACTCTTCCGCCTTGCCCGTACCGACAAACAAAGCCGGATGCGGTTTATCGCGACGTGAAGTTTCGATAGAAACCAAATCACCGCCGGCCGCGTTTACCAATTCTGCCGCTTCGGTCAAGGCCGTCTGAAAGCCGCGCTCGCGCGTTTCGTTTGCGCCGGAATAGTCCGCCGTCAGCATCACGCCAACCAAGAGGACGCGTTCGGGCTTTTCCAAAGATTTATCGACGGAAAACAGATTGCGCTTGCTCAAAAAATTTCCTTTCAGACGGCCTGACGGCTGGGTCAAAGTCCTGATTAACGGTTTTTCAAAATATCGGCAAAATATTCGGTCACTTC
>NZ_JBQCVF010000085.1:0-9994 GCF_051962515.1 Neisseria sp. P0009.S007
GACGCGGCCTGCCATCAGGTCGGACATATGCACGTCGTAAGCATCGAATCCGGCGCGGGTGAAGGCGGCGGCCATTTCGATTTGTCCGTTCACGCCCTGTTCGCGCAGGATGGCGATTTTGGGTTTCGCGCCGCTGTTGACGAAAGGCGCGGCGATGTCTTCGTTCACGTCGAACTTCACGTCGGCAAACAATGCGCTGCGGTCGTTGTCGTCAATCAGGGCAAACTCACTGTCGGCGCAGGCAGGGTTGTCGCGCAGACGTTGAATGGCGTGGCTGGTTTCCTGCCATGCGCGTTGCAGGTCGGTAAGGGATTGATTGAAAATTTCTTCTCCTGCATTGATGACCATATGGCCGCTGTCGGCAAACTCTCCCAAATAGTGCAGCGTGAGATTCAGTTTCTCGCACAAATTGAAAATATATTCGTGGTCGGCAGCGTGAACAGCAATAACGGCTCCTAATTCTTCGTTAAACAGGGTAGTTAGGACAAATTTTTGCCATTCTTGAGACGAGTAATACTCGTTTTGAACGTTAATATTTTTACTTACCATTGTCAGCAGGTCGAGATTCATGCCACGGCGAGAAGCAAATGCCATTTCTGCCAGAGTCACAAACAAACCGCCGTCGCTGCGGTCGTGGTAGGCCAGCAACTTATCTTCTTGAACGAGTTGCTGAATTAACTGATAAAACGCTTTCAGATGGCCTGCATCAATATCAGGTGCTTCGCCGCCGCTTCGGTTATACACTTGAGCCAGTGCAGACCCACCCATACGGCACTTGTTGTTGCCTAAGTCAATCATCAGCAGAATAGTGAATGAATTGGCATTGTCTTTTAATACGGGCGTAACGGTTTTGCGTACGTCTTGAACTGGCGCGAACGCGGAGATAATCAGGCTCAACGGCGAGACGACAGATTTTTTCTCTTCGCCGTCCTGCCACACGGTTTTCATTGACAGGCTGTCTTTGCCTACGGGGATGCTCAGATCCAATGCCTGACAGGCTTGGGAGACGGCTTCGACGGTGCGGTAGAGTTTTTCGTCTTCGCCTTCGTTGCCACACGCCGCCATCCAGTTGGCGGAAAGTTTGATGTTGCCGATGTCGCCGATGTTGACCGCCGCGATGTTGGTGATGGCTTCGCCGACGCACATTCTGCCTGAAGCAGGCGCGTCAAACAGGGCGACGGTCGGTTTTTCGCCCATAGACATCGCTTCGCCGCGATAGGTATTGAAGCCCATCATGGTTACGGCGCAGTCGGCTACGGGGGTTTGGTATTTGCCGACCATTTGGTCGCGGTGGGTCATGCCGCCGACGCTGCGGTCGCCGATGGTAATCAGGAAGTTTTTGGCGGCTACGGTAGGCAGGCGCAAAACGCGGTAGGCGGCTTCGGTAATGTCGATATCGCCGGCGTTAAAGGGTTTTTCAGACGGCGTAACTGTTTTGTCGGTACGCGTGGTTTTGGGCGGTTTGCCGAGCAAGACGTTCAGCGGCAAATCGACAGGGTTGTTGGAGAATAAATCGTCGCGTACTTTCAAATGACCGTCGTCGGTCGCTGTGCCGACTACGGCAAACGGGCAGCGTTCGCGTTCGCAGATGGCGCGGAAGGTCTCCAAATCTTTTTCCAAAATCGACAACACATAACGCTCTTGCGATTCGTTACACCAAATTTGCAATGGGTTGAGGCCGTGTTCTTCCAGCGGTACTTCGCGCAGCTTGAATACCGCGCCGCGTCCGGCATCGTTGACGAGTTCGGGGAAGGCGTTGGACAAGCCGCCTGCGCCGACGTCGTGGATGGAGATAATCGGGTTTTTGTCGCCAAGCTGCCAGCAACGGTCGATGACCTCTTGCGCGCGGCGTTCGATTTCGGGGTTGCCGCGTTGTACGGAGTTGAAGTCCAAAGACGCGTCATTTGTACCGGTATTCATAGAAGAAGCCGCGCCGCCGCCCAAGCCGATGAGCATGCCCGGGCCGCCCAGTTGGATCAGCAATGCGCCTTCGGGAATTTCGTCTTTGTGTGTTTGTTGTGCCTGAATGCTGCCTAAGCCGCCGGCAATCATAATCGGTTTGTGATAGCCGCGAACCTGACCGTCAAACTTCTCTTCAAAAGTGCGGAAGTAGCCCAAGAGGTTCGGACGGCCGAATTCGTTGTTGAACGCTGCGCCGCCGATGGGGCCTTCGATCATGATGTCTAAAGGAGAAGCAATATGGCCGGGTTTGCCGTAGGCTTGTTCCCAAGGCTGCTCCAAGCCGGGGATATTCAGGTTGGAGACGGTAAAGCCGGTCAAGCCTGCTTTCGGACGTGAGCCTTTACCTGTCGCACCTTCATCGCGGATTTCACCGCCCGCGCCCGTCGCCGCACCGGCAAACGGCGCGATGGCGGTCGGGTGGTTGTGTGTTTCCACTTTCATGATGATATGGGTGTCTTCTTCGTGGAAACGGTAGCCTTGGTTTTCCGCCGCATTCGGATAGAAACGCTCGATTTTCGCGCCTTCAATCACGGACGAATTATCTTTATAGGCAACGACTGTGCCTTCGGGATGCGCGTTGTGTGTATCACGAATCATGCCGAAAAGGGATTTCGGTTGTTTTTCGCCGTTGAGGATGAAGTCGGCGTTGAAGATTTTGTGGCGGCAGTGCTCGCTGTTTGCCTGAGCGAACATCATCAATTCAACATCGGACGGATTGCGGTTTAAAGCCTGATAGTTTTCAACCAGATAATCGATTTCGTCGGCTGAAAGCGCCAAGCCCATTTCGGTATTGGCTTTGACCAATGCTTCTTTGCCGCCGCCCAATACATCTACGCTGGAGAAGGTTTCCGATTGGATGTGGTGGAACAGTTGCGCCGCTGCATCGATGTCGGTCAACACGCTTTCGGTCATGCGGTCGTGCAACAGGGCTGCCCATTGTTGTTTTTGCCCGTCGGTAAGCGCACCTTCCAACCATACGGCCATGCCGCGTTCGATACGTTCAATGCCTTCCAAACCGCAGTTTTCCGCGATATTGGTTGCTTTGGAAGCCCAAGGAGAAATGGTGCCCAAACGGGGCGTTACCAAAAATAAATGCAAGCCCTCGCGCGCTTTGGGCGTTTGTTCAACGCTTTGCGCTGCCAGTAAGGCTTGCAGTTTTTCGACTGTCGCGGCATCAAGTGTTTTTTCGCTACCGACAAAATACCAAAATTCGCTGCTTAATTTAACTTCGGGCAGGCCGAGGGCGGCTGCTTTTTGGAAGAGTTTTTCAACACGGAAATCGGAAAGGGCGGTTACACCGCGCAAGGGCAGAACAACAGACATGGATTCAGCTCACAAAATGCAGTTGGGGAATCCGTTATTATACCTGAAAAATGCAATTTTGCTTGTGAATTTATACTTCAAGTGTTGACAATTTTTGCTTGTAAATTGAAGGGGGATAAGGCAATCGGGTCACCTGCTTTTTTTATTTTGTAGCTGATTATTCGATTATTTTTGTTTATTTTTGAAGAATCGAGAGAAGTGGGAACGGATAGGCGTAACGATATAAAGTGAAAATTATTTGATTGTCGTCTTTGACATTTTGCTGACAATAAGGCCGTCTGAAACCTTACTTTCAGACGGCCTTGCTTTATCCTTTTCTTTTGTTTCCCAGCATATCCAGCAATCCTGCCAGATTGCTTTTTCCTTCTTCCTTGCTCACAATCGGCTCTCCGCCTTTGCGGCCTAAAATCTTGATGTCTTCCTGCGGCATTTCGTCTATGAAGCGGCTTGGCTCGGGGAATTGCCATGTGCCTTGTTTTTTGCGTTTGAGGCAATGAGTCAGCGTAAGCTGGCGTTTGGCGCGGGTAATGCCGACGTACATCAGGCGGCGTTCTTCTTCGACATTGTCTTCTTCGATGCTGTCGTTGTGCGGCAAGATGCCTTCTTCGCAACCGACAAGGAAAACGTAGGGGTATTCCAAACCTTTGGAGGCGTGAAGAGTGGAGAGTTTGACGGCATCGACTTCTTCTTCGCTTTTGCCCTCTAAAAGCGTCATCAGGGCGATGGTTTGGGCAAGCTCGATGATGTTTTTGCCGTCTTGCTCGCCTTTGCGTTCCAGCCAGCCGGTCAGGTCGGTAACGTTACGCCATTTGATTTCACCTGCTTTGCCTTCCTCATTGACCAGCAAGTGGTTTTCGTAGTCGATTTCTTTTAGCAGGTTATGGATAAGCTCGCCTGCTTCGCTGGTTTCGGCTTTGGTGCGGTAGTTTTCAATCATATCCATGAAGGCTTGCAGGTGTTGGCGGTTGGTATGGTTCAATAGGGCAAGCGCTTCTTCGGTTTGCGCGGCTTCATATAGGCTGCATTCGTGTTCGTGCGCGTAGGTGTTGAGCTTGCCCAGTGTGACGTCGCCGATGCCACGTTTGGGCGTGGTGACGGCGCGCAGGAAGGCGGGATCGTCGTTGGGGTTGGCAAGCAGGCGCAAATAGGACAAAACGTCTTTGATTTCGGCTTTGTCGAAAAAGCTTTGCCCGCCGGAAAGTTGGTAAGGGACGCGCGCACTGCGCAAGGCTTCTTCAAAAATCCGCGCCTGATGGTTGCCGCGGTATAACACGGCAAAATCGGCGTATTGGGTTTTGTCGCCACCGACCAGCTTTTGCTTGACGATTTGGCTGACGACCCAGTCGGCTTCGTGTTGCTCGCTTTGGCAGGCAACGACTTTGACGATTTCGCCTTCGCCAAACTGTGACCAAAGTTTTTTGGTAAAGAGTTTGGGGTTGTTTTCAATCACTTTATTAGCGATTTTGAGAATCCGCGCGGTGGAGCGGTAGTTTTGCTCCAGCTTGATAACCTTCATCTGCGGATAGTCTTCCTGCATTTTGCGCAGGTTTTCCATGTTTGCGCCGCGCCATGCGTAGATGGACTGGTCGTCATCGCCGACGGCGGTAAACATGCCTTCCGCGCCGGTCAGAAGCTTCATCAGGGTGAATTGGCAGGTATTGGTGTCCTGACATTCGTCAACCAACAGATAACGCAGCCGCCGCTGCCATTTGTTGCGCACTTCGCTGTTTTGCTGCAACAGCACGGCAGGCAGGCGAATTAAGTCGTCGAAGTCCACCGCCTGATAGCTTTGCAGGGTTTCCTGATAGCTCGCATACACGCGCGCTGTTTGCTCTTCCCACACATTAGCGGCCGTCTGAACTACTTCTTCAGGCGTCTTTAAATCGTTTTTCCAAAGGGAAATTTGATGTTGCGCTTTGAATATGGCTTCTTTGCCCGTACCGCCCAAGAGTTCGCCGATGATTTTTGCGCTGTCGGTAGAGTCGAGAATGGAAAAGTTTTTTTTATAACCGATATGGTTCGCTTCTTCGCGCAAAATCTTCATACCCAAAGAGTGGAAGGTGCAAATCGTCAGCCCGCGCGTTTGCGACTTGGGCAGCATTTTAGAGACGCGCTCCTGCATTTCCGTGGCGGCTTTATTGGTAAATGTAATCGCTGCAACGGTATGCGGCAGATAGCCTATATTGACAATCAAATGCTTGATTTTTTGCGTAATCACACCGGTTTTGCCGCTGCCTGCGCCGGCAAGGACGAGCAGGGGGCCGCCTAGATATTTGACCGCGGCTTGCTGTTGGGGGTTGAGTTTCATTGAAGGGGAAGACGGGTAATGTGGGGAGCAATTATACAACAAGGCCGTCTGAAATTTTCAGACGGCCTTGGGCGTTTTTTAGAGTAAACCTTATTCAAAATATTTCAATTTGCCTTTGAAGTCTTCCAGCTTCTCATAGCCTTTTTGCGCCATGATGGCTTTTAATTCAAGGGAAACCCGTTCAAAAATACCGACGCCTTGCTGGTGTAGCGCCGTGCCGATCTGCACCATGCTTGCGCCGCACAAGATGTGTTCAAACGCATCACGGCCGCTGTAAACGCCGCCGGTTCCGATGACTTGGATAGACGGATCCAGTCTTTGATAGAACGCGTGGACATTGGCGAGCGCAGTCGGTTTGATGTATTGGCCTCCAATGCCGCCGAAGCCGTTTTTCGGGCGGATGACGACGGATTCGTCTTCGATATACATGCCGTTGCCGATGGAGTTGACGCAGTTGACGAGTTTTAGGGGATAGCGGTTGAACACTTTCGCCGCTTGATCGAAATGGGCAATATCAAAATACGGCGGTAGCTTGATGCCCAATGGCTTGTCGAAGTAGGTAAAGGCATTATCCAAAATCATCTCGGTTGTTTCAAAGTCGTAGGCGATTTGCGGTTTGCCGGCGACGTTTGGGCAGGATAGGTTGAGTTCGGTAATGCCGTTAAACCCGCTATTTTGCACTTTTTCCAACAGGATATGTGTTTCGCCGGGAGACAGACCGACCAGTGATAGGAAAAATGTCCGTTCCGGCTGAGACTCTTGAAGGGTAAGCAGGTAATCCAGATAGTAATCAATGCCTTGATTCGGCAAACCCATCGAATTGATGCTGCCGAGAGGCACATCCCGATAACGCGGCTTGGGGTTGCCTTGACGAGGGGTAAGCGTTGCGGTCTTGGTAATGAAAGTGCCTGCCGAAGACTGTCTGACCACTTCCAATTCCTCAACAGTCATACATGACACACCAGCGGCGTTCATCAGGCAGTTGTCAAAAGAAAAACCGGCGATTTGGGTTTCCAATGATACCATCTCCTGCTCCTTTTCTTCGCAAAATCAAATTGTTTGCCAAGCGTAACACGAAGAGGCGGTACGATTTTTAACAAACATCAAATGACAAAGCATGTAGGCGGATGTTGTTTTCAATATTGAAAAAAAGGCCGTCTGAAAAACTCAAAATAGTCTTTCAGACGGCCTTTACTAGATGGCATTAATAGAATCAAAAGCTGTCGGCTGATTTGGATATTGGGTTTTAAAAATCAGGCCAACCATTCGGCCAAGGCCGCTTCAAAACGTTTCAAGCCTTCGGCCATGTCTTCATCGTTCAACAGCAGGCTGGGGGCGAAACGCACCACATTGGCGCCGGCAACCAGTACCATCAGACCGTGTTTTAAAGCGGCGGCGGTGATTTCAGATGCCTTGCCTGCGTATTTGTCTGCCAACACGCAGCCGAGCAGCAAGCCCATGCCGCGGACTTCTTTAAATACGCCGGTCTTTTCACCCAATTCACGCAAGGCCGTCTGAAGTTTTTGGCCTTGTTGTTTAACGTGTGCCAATGTTTCGGACGCATTGATGATGTCGAATGCACGGCTGCCGACGGCGCACGCCATCGGGTTGCCGCCGAAGGTCGAGCCATGTGTTCCGGGGCCGAAGGTTGGGGCGATTTTATCGGTGGTCAGAATCGCGCCAATCGGGAAGCCGCCGCCCAAGGCTTTGGCGGAGCTGATGATGTCGGGTGTGATGCCGTAATACTCGTAGGCAAACAGTTTGCCCGTATGACCCATGCCGGTTTGCACTTCGTCCAAAATCAGCAAGGCGCCGTGTTTGTCGCATAAACGGCGTGCGGCTTGCAGATATTCTTGGGTGGCAGGCAGGATACCGCTTTCACCTTGAATCGGCTCGATAATCACGGCGCAGGTTTTGTCGCTGATGGCTGCTTCCAATGCGGCAACATCATTGAAGGGAACGTGGGTAATGCCGGCCGGAAGCGGCGCGTAGTCTTTGCTGTATTTGGGCTGGCCGCCGACGGATACGGTAAACAGGGTGCGGCCGTGGAAGCTGTTGAGGCAGGAGATGATTTCGGTTTTGTGTTCGCCAAAATGATCGCGGCCGTATTTGCGCGCCAGTTTCAGTGCGGCTTCATTGGCTTCCGCGCCGGAATTGCAGAAAAACACTTTGTCGGCAAAGGTGTTTTCGACCAGTTTTTTGGCCAATTCTTGCGCCGGTTGGGTGGTGTAGATATTAGAAATGTGCCAGAGCTTTTGCGACTGCTCGGCCAAGGCTGCGACCAAATCGGGATGGCAATGGCCTAGCGCGTTCACAGCAATACCGCCTGACAGGTCAATGTATTCTCGTCCTTCGGTATCCCAAACCCGGCTGCCGAGCGCGCGTTCCGGAATCATGGGGGCGAATGAGAAATTGGGCGTCAGGTAGTTTTGCATGTTCTTTTCCTTTTGATATTGTCAACAATTTCTTCAATTATGCGCCTATTGATTGAGAGATTCAATATGGTAATCAGGCCGTCTGAAAACTGGCTTTCAGACGGCCTGATGCTTATTTATGCTTGATTTCCCAGCATTGATGGATTTTTTTGTTGCGGAAATCGTCGGGAACGGACTGCTTGGAAATGTCTTTGACGGTGTATTGTTCCGCGACCGAATCGTCCAACACAAAACTGCGCAGGTTGTTGGAGAAATACAGAATGCCGTCTGAAGCGAGCAGGCTCATTGCGCCGTCAATCAGCTTTTTATGGTCGCGCTGGATGTCGAGGATGTCGAGCATCTTTTTGCTGTTGGAAAAGCTGGGCGGGTCCATGACGATCAGGTCGAACTTTTTGCCTTCGTCTGCGGCATTTTGCAGGTATTGGAACACGTCGGCGCGGACGATTTTGTGTTGCTCAAGGTCGATGCCGTTGAGTTCGAAATTGCGTTTTGCCCACTCCAGATAAGTATTCGATAAATCGACGGTTTCGCTGGATACTGCACCCCCGGTTGCGGCATAGACGGTGAAGCTGCCTGTGTAGGAAAACAGGTTGAGGAAGCGTTTGCCCGCTGCGGTGTCGCCGACCTTTTTGCGCGTATTTCGGTGGTCGAGGAAAAGGCCGGTATCGAGGTATTTGTCGAGGTTGACCCAAAACTTGCGGCCGTTTTCAGTGATGACGAAATCGTCGCCGGTTTTGCCGGTTTTTTCGTATTGCTGCAAGCCTTTTTGACGTTCTCGGCGTTTGAGGTGGATTTGTTCGGGCGCAAAACCGGTCACAAAACCAATAGCTTCCAATACATCGGCAAGCCATGCTTCGTATTCTTCGGGCTGCATCAGCCAGCCGGTATCGTATTCCTGAAGATGGATTTGGTCGCCGTAAACATCGACGGCAAAGGGAAATTGGGGAATATCGCGGTCGTAAATGCGCCAGGCTTCGATATTGTTGCGTTTGGCCCATTTCATAAGATGTTTGATGTTTTTGCCCAAGCGGTTGGCAAAGGGGGTAATGTCGGTCATGGTTTTCAGACGGCCTTATTGGGGAAGTTTCCAGAATTGATCAGTAGGGACGTAGGCGTGGCGGTCAAGCATATAGAGAATTGTATCGTCAGGCGCAACTATGGTGGCACGGTCGGTCTTGCCTTTAAACGGGAACACGATTCGTGCTTCCGAGGCGTTTTTGATGTCGATGCCGTAGCTGGTTCTGCCGCTTTCTAATTTGTATTGGTTTTGAGTGTATTCGTAAACGGTTTCTTTGCCTTTTTCGTCTTTGACAGTAAAGCTTTTTTCGGCAAAGGTGATTTCGGCTTTGCTACCGTCGGACGCAACGGCCTTCCATTCGCCGCGATAACTCTCCGAGCCACTGCACGCGCCAAGCAACAGGGCGGCAGCAAGTGCAGGTAATAAGGCGGTTTTGAAAAACTTCATGTCGGATTCATCCGTGCTGATTCAATAAAACGGCATTATAGCTTGATTTTGCACTCGCAGCCTGTTTTGCTTGACCTGGGCGGTTTTCTCCTTTATTATCCGCCCTTCGCCTTTTGATACGAAGCCATCGTCATCCAACCTAAACCGCCGTTTCGGGCGCGTTTCTTTTATTGCTTGCATATTTGCAAAGCCTTTTCTGTGCAGGTTGTCGTCGATGTTAACCACAAGCAAGATGCTTGCGACAACCCTGTAACTTCACATTTCCCGTATCGTTACTTTCCTTTGCTTCAGGTCGTCTGAAATTGTTCAGGCGTGCGCGTTGTTGTCTCTTAGGATAGATATGTCTATTAAATTTGCCGATTTGAACCTTGATAAAAACATTTTGTCTGCCGTAAGCAGCGAGGGTTATGAAAGCCCGACCCCGATTCAGGCGCAAGCGATTCCGTTTGCTTTGGACGGCCGCGACATTATGGCTTCGGCACAAACCGGTTCAGGCAAAAC
>NZ_JBQCVF010000086.1:0-9671 GCF_051962515.1 Neisseria sp. P0009.S007
CAGGCCGTTTGAAGTTTTATTTAATGATTGTACAACCAGTTTTCGAGTTTTTGGCGATCGGTAATGTGCAGCAGGGCAGTATTGGCTTCTGCCGCTTGAACTGTGATGCTGGTTTCACGCAATAGGCCTTGACGGAAGAAATGGATGGTGGTGCGCGTGCCGATAGGCAGTTTGCTCCACTGTGCCGCAAGGTCGTTGCAGGCATAGCCGCCTAGGGCGATGATTTTGTCTTGCGGGCAGAGTCCGGCATTTTCTGCACTGCCGCCATTAAATACATGAGTCAGGACGGCATGATCGCTGCTTTGTTTGAAACGTGCGCCCAAATCGTTGGCGGGGGCAACCGATTGGGGTTCGCTTGCAAATGCTCCGCCATGTTGGCGAGGTAGGGGAATAAAGTCGAGTTTGACACCTACGCTTTGTAGGCATTCTGCGAGCGGAAGGTCTTCGGTGCTGTATAAGGCCGTCTGAAAGAAGGTTTCTAAATCTAAACTGGTCATTTCTTGGCAACGGATTTGCCAGTGTTTTTCGGGTATGCCTTGATGGGTGTTGCACCAGTCGCGATAGTGTTGCTGCATCACACTGTCGATGGTGTATTTGCCTTGGCTTTTTTCACGGATGATAAGGTCGAGGCAAAGTGCGGCCAGTGCGCCTTTTTGATAGTAGCTGACGATGGCGTTTGGGCTGTTTTCGTCTTGTTTGTAGAACTTGTCCCACGCGCTGAAACTGGATTGGGCAAGTGTTTGTTTCAGGCGGCCTTGTGTCTGCTGTACACGTGTGATGCTTTGTGCAAGCAGGGTAAGGTAGGCTTCGGGGCTGATGGTTTTGCTTCGGGCTAGAAAGAGGTCGTCGTAGTAGGAAGTAATGCCTTCGAATGCCCAAAGTTGCTCGGTATAGTTTTCTTGGTCGAGGTTGTAAGGTGCGAATACGGCCGGTTTGATGGATTTGACGTTCCATGCGTGGAAGTATTCATGGGAGAAGAGGCCGAGCAGTTCGGTATAGGCTTTGTCGGCTTCACCCATATCGTAAGATGGCAGACTGTGGCGGTCGGCGAGTAGGGCGGTGCTGCTGATGTGTTCCAGTCCGCCATAAAGGTTGTCGCCCAGATGTAATAGGAAAAGGTATTCGGAAAACGGGGCAGGGGAGGGGAACATCGCTAACTCGGTTTCGCAGATTTTTTGAATATCGGCGAGGAAGCGGGTGCGGTCGAAATCAGGATAGATGCCGCTTAATGCAATACGGTGGGGGATGCCTTGTGCTTCAAAGTCGAGGAATTCGATGATGCCTGTTTCAACAGGATGATCAATAAGCTCGGCATATGAGGCCGTCTGAAAAGTGGTCGCCGAAATTTGGGGTAGGGTGGTGGCTATCTGCCATGTGTGTGGCAGGGTAGGAAATTCGACTTGGTGTGGTTGTTCCTCTTGTCCGTGCACTTTTAAGAATAGGCACGCGCCATCAAAAAAGCCGCGCTCGGTACTGAGGAATGAGCCGCGAACAGACAAGTCGAATGCGTAGACGGTGTAGTAAATTTCCCACGCTCCATTGAGGGCAGGGGTTTGCCAATAGTTTTTGCTGGTTTGTGTCAGTGGCTGGGCTTTGCCGTTGCAGCACGCGTTGATGTGTGTGATGTGGCGGGCAAAGTCACGGATGAGATAGCTGCCGGGAACCCAGTTTGGCAGGCTGATTTCTGTTTCAGAATCATCAGTTTGAGTGAATGATAAGGTGATGTGCCATTCATGAGACAGAAAGTTGGGGGTAATTTTGTAATTAATCATGGCTATTGGTTAATTTGCTAAAGTTTATTAAGAGGAAGGGGTTTTAAAGGGTAGGCTTAATCTATATCAATAAAACTGTACGAAAAAGGGGGCTTGAAAAAATGCTGTGTCCGATTTATTGAACATGTTTAAATAATTTATTGATTATAAAAGAAATGAGATTATGTCTCACTAAAGTTTTTATGCAATATGGAATGTAATTTTGCTTGGCATGTTGTGGTGTCTATGTTAAATTTAGAAAAATTTGAGCCTTGGCCGTATTGCGCTTTTCGTAAATGCAGGGGCTGGGGTGAGATAAAAATTTTTTATACCCATAATTTATGGAGACTTCCATGGACACACAAACTTATAACTACAAAGTGGTGCGCCAGTTCGCCATCATGACTGTAGTTTGGGGTATTGTGGGCATGTTGGTTGGCGTTATCGTCGCTGCCCAGCTTTTTGCTCCGGCCCTAGATTTATCCAATATCGGACCTTGGTTCCACTTTGGCCGCCTGCGTCCTCTGCACACCAATGCGGTTATTTTTGCATTCGGTGGTTGTGGTTTGATCGGTACATCATACTACGTTGTTCAACGTACATGTAATACCCGTCTGTTTGGCGGTTGGCTGCCTGCATTTACCTTCTGGGGTTGGCAGGCCGTTATCGTGGCTGCTGCCATCAGCTTGCCTATGGGTTACACCCAAGGTAAAGAATACGCCGAGTTGGAATGGCCTATCGACATTTTGATTACGCTGGTGTGGGTTGCCTACGCTATCGTATTCTTCGGTACGATTGCCAAACGTAAAATCAAACATATTTACGTTGCCAACTGGTTCTACGGCGGCTTTATCTTGGCCGTTGCACTGTTGCACATCGTCAACAATATCAGCATCCCTGCCGGTTTGATGAAATCTTATCCGGTTTACGCAGGTGCGATTGATGCGATGGTTCAATGGTGGTATGGCCACAATGCGGTGGGCTTTTTCCTGACAGCCGGCTTCTTGGGTATGATGTACTATTTCGTACCTAAACAAGCGGGCCGTCCGATTTACTCTTACCGCTTGTCCGTCGTTCACTTCTGGGCTTTGATTTTCACTTATATGTGGGCTGGTTCACACCACTTGCACTACACCGCATTGCCTGACTGGACTCAATCTTTGGGTATGGTATTGTCTTTGATCCTGTTTGCGCCTTCTTGGGGCGGTATGATCAACGGTATCATGACTCTGTCCGGCGCATGGGACAAACTGCGTACCGACCCGATTTTGAAATTCTTGATCGTTTCTCTGTCTTTCTACGGTATGTCTACCTTCGAAGGCCCGATGATGTCTATCAAAACCGTTAACGCTCTGAGCCACTACACCGACTGGACTGTTGCACACGTTCACGCCGGCGCATTGGGCTGGGTGGGCTTTGTAACCATCGGTTCCGTTTACTATATGATTCCCCGCTTGTTCGGCAAAAATGAAATGTACAGCACCAAATTGGTTGAGGCGCATTTCTGGATCGCGACCATCGGCGTGGTTCTGTATATCGCTGCAATGTGGATTGCCGGCGTAATGCAAGGTCTGATGTGGGGTTCTTTGAATGACGACGGCACGCTGACTTATTCCTTCGTTGAATCCGTAAAACGTACCATGCCTTACTACATGATTCGTTTCACCGGCGGTCTTCTGTACCTGAGCGGTATGTGCATCATGGCATATAACGTTTACCGTACTGCTATCAGTGGTAAAGCAGTTGATGCTGAGATTCCTGCGGTTTCTCAAACTCAACACCACTAATGACAAGAAAGATAGGCTACCAAAATGAAATTACAACAATTAGCTGAAGAAAAAGTCGGTGTACTGATTGTATTCACCCTGCTTGTAGTCAGCGTCGGCCTTCTGATTGAGGCTGTTCCGCTGTTCTTCACCAAGGCAGTTACCGAACCTGCGCCCGGCGTGAAACCATATAACGCTCTGCAAGTGGCCGGTCGCGATATTTATGTGCGCGAAGGCTGCTACAACTGCCACTCTCAAATGATTCGTCCATTCCGTGCAGAAACTGAACGTTACGGTCATTATTCCGTTGCCGGTGAGTCTGTTTATGACCATCCGTTCCAATGGGGTTCTAAACGTACCGGTCCGGATTTGGCTCGTGTCGGCGGCCGTTATTCCGATGAATGGCACCGCATCCACCTGCTGAACCCGCGCGACGTTGTGCCGGAGTCCAATATGCCTGCATTCCCATGGCTCGCACGCAATAAAGTCGATGCCGAGGCAACTGTGGCGCATATGAAAGCCCTGCGTAAAGTGGGTACACCTTACAGCGATGAAGAAATTGCCAAAGCACCTGAAATGCTGGCTAACAAATCAGAGCTGGACGCTGTTATCGCCTATCTGCAAGGCTTGGGCTTGGCATTGAAAAACGTAAGGTAACATCATGGACGCTAACTGGGCTCGCTCGCTCTTTACTGTTTGGGTATTTATCAGCTTTATTTTAGTCCTCTATATTGTGTTCAATAGACGCAATAAGAAAAACTATGACGATGCTGCCAGCAGTATTTTCGATAATGACGAACAAAGGCCGTCTGAAAAGGACGATCAAGCTCAGTCAGTCCGTGATCACGGAGCAAAATAATGAACACAACATCCCAATTTACCAGTAGTTTCTGGAGTATATATATTGCCGTTATCGTCGTGCTCAGCTTCATCGGCCTGGCTTGGCTTCTGCTTTCGCAAAACGTTGTGAAACGCCCTAAAAAAGGCGAAGAAGTAAAAACCACAGGTCATGAGTGGGACGGCATTTCGGAGTACAACAACCCTCTGCCACGTTGGTGGTTTTGGCTTTATGTCTGCACATGGCTGTTTGGCGTCGGCTACCTGATTATGTATCCAGGTATTGGCGATTACAAAGGCCTGTGGGGCTGGAGCAGCCATGGTCAATATGAAGAAGAAGTTGCCAAAGCCAATCAGCAATACGGTAAAGTGTATGCTAAATTTTCCAATATGCCGATTGAGAAAGTGGCTAAAGACCCTGAAGCCCGTGCTATTGCACAAAACCTTTTCAATACCTACTGTATCCAATGTCACGGCTCAGATGCCAAAGGCTCCAAAGGCTTCCCGAATTTGACCGACGACGACTGGTTGTGGGGTGGCGAACCTGAAAAAATTCAGGAAACCATTGAAAAAGGCCGTACTGCCTCTATGCCGGCATGGGGGCCTGCTTTGGGTGAAGAAGGAGTGAAAAACGTAACACAGTATGTTATGTCTCTTTCTAAACCTAAAGGTCAATACGACGAAGAACGTGCAGAACGCGGTAAAGCCCTGTTTAGCGGCCCACCTGCCAACTGTTTCACTTGTCACGGCGACAAAGGTCAAGGTATCCAAGGCCTCGGCCCGAATCTGACCGACGATGTATGGTTGTGGGGCGGTACTCAAAAAGCGATTACCGAAACCATTACCAACGGCCGCAGCAGCCAAATGCCTGCTTGGGGTCACTTCCTTGACAAAGACAAGCTGCACATCATGACCGCTTATGTTTGGGGTTTGTCCAACAAAGACGGTAAAAAAGCTCCTGCTAAAAAAGCCGAGCCTGCTCCGGTAGCTCAACCTGCCGATGTTTCTGCTCCGGCGGCTGCTTCTGCTCCTGCTGCCGATAAAGCTGCTTCAGATGCTAAAGCTGCTCCGGCTGCTGAAGCCAAACCTGCTGAAAAAGCAGAAGCAGCTCCGGTTAAGGTAGACGGCAAAGCTGTTTTTGAAGCCAACTGTAAAACATGTCATGGCGGTATGATTCCGGGCGCACCTGTTGTCGGTAAAAAAGACGACTGGGCTCCTCGAATTAAGCAAGGTAAAGATACTTTGCACAAACACGCGCTTGAAGGTTTTAATTCAATGCCTGCCAAAGGCGGCAACAGCAGCTTGAGTGACGATGAGGTTAAAGCGGCTGTAGACTTTATGGCAAATGAGTCCGGTGCAAAATTCTAATTTTGAGTCGGATTGAAAAAAGCGTACCTAACAAGGTACGCTTTTTTATATTTGATAAAACCAATAAGAGAAGACATATCAAAGAGGTGAAATATATAAGGCCGTCTGAAACATTCAGACGGCCTTTGTTCTTGGTTCAACCAAAATTAATCAATCCAAAGTGGACGTGCTGCGTTTCAGGAACCATTCGCTGAAAGGCCACTCAACACTGTCGAGTAAGTTTTTGGTAATTAGCCCCAGTTCCGTATCGCCTTCGATTTGCAATTTACGGTTGAAAAATAAGGTATCGGGATCTTCCTCGCGCATCATCATGCGCATGAAGTCTATACCGTTGGCCGCCAGCCTCAGATCGGGGACGCCACTGAAGTTGTCGTCCAGGAATTTTTCCGTATTGGCACTAAACCGCACTTTGATACCGGCATCCAAAACTTCGATTTCGAATTTTCTTCCGGCAAAAAGTTCCATATCGGCAGGCAGTAAACCTTTTCTCAGCATGGTATTCAATACGGAGACCAAAACAAAGCGTGGAGGTTTGCCGGGAAGTTTGGTACCGATTTTTGTCATCCATTTGGGTAATATGATTTCAGGCAGCGCCATAATATGCCTCCTTCACGGTTTCAATACCGGGCTGACCGCGCCAATAGCCGTCAACCAGTGTTCCGGTAGTCAATCGTTCCAACTCAGGGTGGACATCTTCCCATGTGGCTTTTCCGTCCAATACATCGCGGTGAATTTGGATAATTTCAGCCATGCTGTGCATTTGTGGCGACAGTCTGAGCATATTCACGCCGATTTTATTCAAGTCTTCATGGTGGGGCAGTAGGTTTTGGCAGCCGTAAGACATGGTTTGGATGCCGTTGATGGTGAGAAACGGCTGGCCTTCTCGCGTATTCATGGCCATACCGTGCTCATGATCGAGGCAGCGGAACTCGCAACTGTCTTTATTCAGATTGTAATGGCGGGCGGTAAAGCAACGTGATGAATAGGCAAGCGGCATTTTACCCCAAGCGAAGAGTTCAGTTTCAATGCCGTCTGAAGCCTTGATGATTTCGGCAACCTTATCGCGGCTTAGCTCGGACGGTGCAATCCAGCGGAATGCCCCTAATTTTCGGAATACGTCCAAAGTAGTTTCGTTGTAGATATTCAGGCTTGCACCGGCAACAAAAGGAATGCCGTGTTCGCGTGCCAATTTGACCGCCCCCATGTCGTTGGCTTCAACTTTAAACTTTCCCTGCTCCGTGATTTTGCGCAAGCGTTTCAGATCGGATTCGCTTTCGAGCAGGACTTGTGAAGAAAGAATAATCTCCTTACCGCTTTCCGCCAAGTCTTCAGCCAGTCCGAACCAGTCGGCAAAGCGCATTTTCTGACGGCGTGAGCAGACTACCTCACCCAAATAGACCGTATCCAACGGCGTATCCAGCATGGAAACGTAAAATTCCAGCAGGGCTTCTTTTTGCCAGAAAAATAAAATAGGGCCCAGCGACAATTTCAATGAATTCATTTTTTTCCCCTTATTTCCATGGGCGGTTGTATGCGCCCAAAGTTGTCTGATGACCTTCCGAAACTTTGCTCAAGGCATTGTTCCAGGACGGATTGACTTTGAAACGCGATGGATCGGCTGCAGCTGCATCCAGTGCTTGGCGCAGGGATTTGGTTACTTGCGCCGTATACATCGGACTGCGTTGGCGTCCCTCGATTTTGATGGCGGACACACCGATTTTGATGAGTTCGGGCAACATTTCCAAAACATTCAGGCTGGTCGGTTCTTCCAAAGCATAGTAAGTTTCATCATTGACTTCAAAGCGGCCTTTGCACAAGGTTGGATAACCTGCCGGTTCATTGGGTTTGTATTGGTCTATCAATACCTGGTTTAGACGTACGTTCATGCGGTCGGGCAGTTGTTCCCAGCGGACGGATTTTGCCGGAGAGCAGACACCTTGCATATTGGGCGATTCGCCTGTTGCATAGCTCGACAAGATGCAACGGCCTTCCACCATCACACACAAACTGCCGAAACCAAAGACTTCAATTTCCACATCAGTATTGTCAATCACATGTTTGACCTGATCGATGGTCAGCACGCGCGGCAAAACGGCACGACGGATGCCGAACAGCTCTTTCATCATATTGATGGCTTCGTAATTGGTGGCCGAACCTTGTACCGACATATGCAGGCGTAAATTCGGATGTTTGTCTGCCGCATACGCCATGATGGCGGGGTCGGCAACAATAATCGCATCGGCACCCAAATCCGCCGCCGTATCCACAGCGGCGTGCCAACGCTCCACTTGGCCAGCTTGTGCGAATGTATTGATAGCCATCAGTACATTGCGCCCGCGCGCATGGGCGTAAGCAACGCCTTCCCGTGCCGATTTCATATCGAAATTCAGTCCCGGAAAGTTTCGTGCATTGGTCGCATCTTTCAAACCCATGTAAACCGTGTCCGCACCGTTGTCCACAGCGGTTTTCAGTGCAGGCAGGTTGCCGGCGGGGCAGACCAATTCTGGAATTCTCTGCATTTTGTGTTCCTCGTCTTGATGATAACCTCTATCGGATTAATCAATATTTTGTAGAATTCCGGATATTTTATGGATTAATGACACAAGATATGCTGATTTAAATCAAATCGAAAAATTCAGATTGACGTAGGCATATTGTTTACAAAATCTTAACAGACGTTGTTTTTTATATATTTCATGTGCTTAAAAATTTTGATGACGAATTTTGTTTCAAAATCGGCTTATGTTTTTAACTATCGCATTTATTAATTTTTACAATAATGGCGATTGAAAAATGAAAAAAAGGCCGTCTGAAAATCTGGTTTCAGACGGCCTTCTGCTTTAAAGGGATATATTTAAGAGAAACCCAAGCGTTTATCGGGTCGGGTAAACACAAAAATAAACAGGGAAGTTAACGCACCCAAAGTATCGGCAAGCATGTCTTTTTGCGCGTCCCAAATATCGCCTTGGGAACCCAAGAATTCTAGTCCGGCCTCTCCGCCGTCGATGACGGCATATTGCCATTCGATGATTTCATAGGCGGCAGCCACGCTCATAATGAAGAACAGGGAGAAAAATAAGGCCAACGGCAGGTTGCACAGCTTGCGGCGCAGCAGCCACTCAGCCATCGGGTAGGCATAAAAGCCGATGATGTAATGGGCAATACGGTCGTAATGATTGCGGTTTTCGCCCAAAATTGGTTCGACAAAGCGGTTGATGGATTCAAATGGCACATCGGCAAAAGTGTAGTATGCACCGATGGAATGCATGATCAGCCAGAAGCTCATGAATAAGTAGGCCAAGTTGCTGAAGCGGAAAATGCGGTAGGTGGCAACCAGAAGGAAGAATACGGATGCTACGGGGGTGATTTCGGCGTACCAGACCGCGCGGTCATGAGGATTAATGCCTGACCAAACAATGAGGGCGAAGATAATCGTAGCAAGAAAAATGGGAAAGATTGGAGAGGGTTTATTCATGTTGTGTGTATGTAGTAATAATGGTTGCGTATTGTATAACGAATTGGCAGGGCTGCAGTTTTAGACATTCAAGGCCGTCTGAAAAGCAGCTTTCAGACGGCCTGAAGTTTAGCCGTTCCAGAAATAACGGGTGATGTGGAAAAACACAGGTGCAGCAAAACAAATCGAATCCACACGGTCAAGCATACCGCCGTGGCCGCGTATCATATTGCCCCAGTCTTTGACACCGTAATCGCGTTTGATGGCAGACATAACCAGGCCGCCAAAGAAGCCCATCAGGCAGACGATAAAGCCGATAATGGCTGCTTGGCCGTGAGAGAACGGCGTAATCGGCGCCATCAGCGCGGCAATGGCAGTGGCCGATAAAATACCGCCGACAGTGCCGGAAATAGTTTTTGACGGAGAAAGCGAAGGCATGATTTTTGCACCGCCAATCAGTTTGCCCCAAACGTATTGCAACACATCCGATACTTG
>NZ_JBQCVF010000087.1:0-9491 GCF_051962515.1 Neisseria sp. P0009.S007
CGGGCGGTTTCTGTATCAGGATGAGCGGTCAGGCTAAGGGCATCCTGGAGGGTAAGTTTACCTTGAAGGCGGTGGCGCTGGACAGGGAGGCGGAGCCGAGGGTGCTGCGCTTGAACGAGTCGCTGACGGCGGTGGTGTGCGGGAAGATGAAGGGGAAGGGCAGCTGTACGGACGGTGAGGAGATATTTAGGGGCAATGATGCGGAGTGTCGGCCTTTTACGGGGTGACAATAGGGTGGAAAGGAGATAAGAAAGTAAAAAGGACGTGCACAGGCACGTCTTTGGGGGAGGCTGATCTCAACCTCGAGTACTGCATTATTGTCTTAACCCGTTTTATTATTTTGACGAACTGAATATTTCAAATCCAGTACCTTATGCTGACACTGCAACCAGCCGGCGGAAGGTAATGCCCTGGTCAGAACTATTAGGAATTAACTGTAAATTGAGCGGGAAAGTTTAAAAGTAGAGAAAGCGGTAGTTTAAGTTATTGATGCAACATTATTCAGACGGCCCGAGCGGTCATGGGTAAGGATAATAAAAGATAAAGGCTGTAGACAAATTACACCAAGCAAAGATAGCATTGTCTGCAGGGTAAAAGGCTGGTTGATACAGCAAACATATATCTGTATCTATTTTGAAAGGCTATATTGAGAAACTGCACATCACTCCTTCAATATCGACGAGATAAGGTATGGCAGAAGGTTCGATCAAAGGCTACGGCAGCAAAACAGATGGCACCTAGAAAAACATCAGCTACAGACCTGCATTATCGCAAAGCCCTTTGCAACAACTCATCGACGGAAACGCAAATCAAACACAACCGAATATTTGTCGAAAAACCCGTTATGTGGTTGAACAAAGCTTTGTTACGTTTCACTGTAAATCAGGGTGTGAACCTAATTTGCTTTAGGCAACATGGGTGTGCAACGCTATTCGAAAGCGATATGTTTGAATCGTTGAAGTGGTTAACAGCTTACTTGCGCTTGTTTGCTCCTACAAGATGCGAGCATTGGGAAGATAAAAGGGAGCTGTCAAGTCCCTGTGTTTGATTTTTGGCTGTTGGGGATGAAGGATTTTTTGCAAAGGTCTCAGACCGTCTGAAAACTTGATAGAAGCAGTCGTCTGTTAAATATGCGATAATGCGGGAGATTTCATGGGTGTGGTAGAAACATGGTTGTGATTGTCCGACGGGGATGATGTCGGGCAACGATGGAATCGGTTTGCTTGAAACGCCCGCCTGTTGCGGGCTTTTTTATGGGAAGGAATGGTCATGCCTAATCCGCTTTATCGGCAACATATTATTTCAATTTCAGATTTGACGACGGAGCAGCTCGAATTGCTGCTTCAGACGGCCTTGAAGTTGAAAAAGCAGCCTCGCAAAGATTTGCTTGAAGGTAAATTGATTGGTTCGTGCTTTTTTGAACCCTCTACCCGTACGCGTTTGTCTTTTGAAACGGCGGTACAGCGTTTGGGTGGGAAAGTTATCGGTTTTTCCGATGGCGCGAATACCAGCGCGAAAAAGGGTGAAACGCTTGCAGATACTGCGAGGATTATTTCCAGTTATACGGATGCGATTATTCAGCGACACCCGAAAGACGGTGCGGCCCGTGTGGCGGCCGAGTTTTCGAGCGTGCCCGTGATTAATGCCGGCGATGGTACCAACCAACATCCAAGCCAGACGCTTTTGGATCTGGTAACGATTTATGAAACACAAGGTAGTTTGAGCAATTTGAAGATTGCGATGGCCGGTGATTTGAAATATGGCCGTACGGTACACTCATTATGTCAAGCATTGAAGCGTTGGGGTTGTGAGTTTGCATTTGTTTCTCCTCCCAGCTTGGCGATGCCGGACTATATCACTGAAGAGCTGGAGGAGGCCAGTTGCCCTTATCAAGTCCTGTCCAGCTTGGAAGAAGCGGTCGAATGGGCGGATATTTTGTACATGACCCGCGTTCAGCGCGAACGTTTTGATGAGCAGGAATTTGCCAAAATTCAGGGTAAATTCAATCTTGATGCGCCGATGTTGGCAAACGCCAAACCCAATTTGCGCGTCTTGCATCCTTTACCGAGGGTAGATGAAATTCATCCGAATGTGGATAAAACACCTCATGCCTATTATTTTGAACAGGCAACCAATGGAGTGTATGCACGGATGGCGATTTTGTCTTTGGTATTGAACGAAGAAGTTTAAGGAGCGAAAGATGGAAAACTCAAAACTCAGCGTTGAAGCAATCGAACAAGGTACGGTGATTGACCATATTCCTGCTGGTAAAGGCTTGGCCATTTTAAGACAGTTTAAGCTGCTGCATTATGGCAGCGCGGTTACGGTTGGTTTTAATTTGCCCAGTAAAACGCAGGGAAGCAAAGACATTATCAAAATCAGCGGTGTGTGGTTGGATGCCAATGCGGCCAACCGTTTAGCTTTATTTGCCCCTGAAGCAGTGGTCAACAAAATCGATCGGTTTAAGGTGGTTGAGAAACAGCATTTGTCATTGCCGGACGAGATTTCGGAAGTGTTCCGTTGCCCGAATACTAATTGTGCCAGTCATGGCGAGCCGGTCATCAGTCGCTTTTATGTCCGTTCACATAATGGTCAGACGCGTTTGAAATGCCATTATTGCGAAAAAACCTTCTCGCGTGATTCGGTTGCCGAAGCCTGATAAAAATCTCAGGCCGTCTGAAAATACGGCTATACGGTTTGAGTTGTCTGCTTGATACATTAGTTTCATAAAAAGCAAGATATTAAGCAAATTGCGTTAAAATTACGTTAAAATAATGCCTTCCGGGTTGATGACATTATTCGCCCGAAAGGCATTATTTTTTAATAACATGATACGAAATGTAGGAAAACTCATGCACTCATCCATACAAAGCCGGTTTGCCCCAATTTTATACGTCTTGATTTTCTTTGCCGGATTTTTAGCCGCACAAGTTTGGTTTAATCAGCAAGCCTATTTGACCAATCTTCCCCTTTTGGTTACAGCCATTTCTGCCGTTGCATTTGTTTGGTTGATTTGGGCCGTCGTATCTGCGCGATCCAAAGCTAAAAGCAAGATGTTGCACCGTGAGCAGCTGATTCAAAAAGAGAGCATTCATCCTGTTTTGCATGCGACGTTGCAACGTTCTGATGGACAAACGGATTTATTGGTTTTGGTTGTCCGCAATAGCGGTAAGGGCTTGGCGAAGAATGTGCGTTTTGAGGCTGAGGCTTTGCCGGATCACTTGCCGAGCAAGCTGGTTGCCGATGCAGTTATGCGCTTGGAGATGTTTTCCGGCGGCGTGGATATGCTGGCATCGGGAGAATTGTATGGCGGCGTGTTTGCAAGCATGTTGGCGCTGGCTGCCGAATTGCCGGACCAAACATTCGGCGGAGTATTGAAACTGAAAGCCACTTATGAAAATGCCTTTGGCGATCAATGCACTTCAGAAAGCGTTTTGGATTTGAGCATATTGAATTTCAATTTGTCAGAAATTAAATCCAATGGCGAGCAAAAGCCCCGCAAGAAATTGTTGTATTGATATTCAAAATATGCAGGCCGTCTGAAACCGAAATACTTGTTTTCAGACGGCCTGTTGTTATTTTTCAAATGATTTTTGAAGAAAAAGAGGCGTATCGGGTATAATAATCAAAGAATTCGAAACGGATTGTCAGGCTCGGCAAGCCGTCTCATCATTGTCGTATTTCAAAACCTTACTGATATTTTTTCAATAATCTGTTGCTATGTATCGGAACTTTTTCTGATGTTGGCACTGGCGAAATATTCCTTCAGCCATTTACTCTCAGGAAGCTGCTTATGTTAGTGTGTAATCCTTATGAAGTTGTGATCCATGGTACGACCAGCAAAGGCAAGATTTTCCGACCAAGCGACTGGGCGGAGCGCCTGTGCGGTATTTTGTCCTCCTTTACTAAAGACAACCGCCTTTCCTATTCGAATTGGGTGCGCCCGATTTTGGTGGACAATGTCCGTTGTGTAGCGGTCGATAAAAAGTTGGAAGAAGACAATCCGCAAATGTTCCGTTTCTTGATGGACTTTGCAGCGGATAATGATTTGCGCGTGATTGACTGCAAAGCCTTGCTCAAAGAGCAAGAGAGCAAACAGCAGGGCGAAGTGCCGGTCGAGCGCGTTTTGTTGGCGCAGGCGATTGAAGAAAAACATGCAGCCGAGCGTGCGGAAGCGGCCAATGCTCAGCCTGAGCCTCAAGCTGCCGCGCCTGTGGTTGGCGTATTGCGTGAAATTCCGCCGGAAGAAACCGCAACCGCTTTTGCGGCATTGAGCATTTTGCGTTCTTCTTTGACCGATATTCACCGTTTCGTCGAACAAATCAACGAGCATCAGCGCAAAACCGGTTACCGCCTGTTGGGTATTTTTGAAGAAGGTAAACAAAATGCCGTGGCCGTATGCGGTTTCCATACTGCACATAACTTGGCCAGTGGTTACCATATCCATATTGATGATCTCGTAACCATGCCGCAATGCCGCCAAAAAGGCTATGCTTCACGCTTGTTGGAAGAAGTACGCAAAATCGGTGCGGAAACCGGCGCGACCAAAATCCATCTGAATGTCCATGTTAACCATGACCGTGCAGGTGCGCATCGTCTCTACTTCAAAAACGGATTTGAAATTTGCGCTTACCATTTCCGTTGCGATCCGAAATAATTTTTGTGGAAAGAGAGAAATCAATGTTGAAGATTTTGACCGCGGCTGTTTTGACACTGAGCTTGGCGGCCTGCGCATCAGGCAGCGGAGGCAGCTCGCAAATGTATGGTGAGATTAAGGCCGGTGTAGAAACCAGCCATCAACGTTGAGATATACAATGACAAGGCCGTCTGAAATAGGTTTTCCTGTTTCAGACGGCCTTTTTGCAACTTGATTAGAGTGTCGTGGAGGTGTCGTCAGCGGCAACAGTCCGATGCAGGCGATACCAATTGTACAGGCGCAGGATGCACAAGAAAGCGATGATGGGCATGCAGGCTGCGGTAACCAGATAACGCGGGTTGCTGAAGTTTAAAACGTTGTGCCCGGAAAGCAGCGACAAAGCGGCATGCAACCATTCCCACAAAGACGAAATGCTGAATGCCAAAACAGCCAACAGGCCGAGGGTTCGGAAAATACCGATGGGCAGGATTTGTTGGCGTAATACGGCGCGGTTGAGTTGGAACAAAACAATCAAACCGAAGCCGATGATACAGACCATGCCGCCGTTGGCGACGATTTGTAGGCTGTTGAAGGCAATGTCGGGCGTAACGGAAATTGTACCGGACTGGTTGGCGGCGGTTTGTTGCAAATTTAAGCCTTGCATGACATTAAGTACGAAACCGTAGATCAGGTCGGCCAAAACGATACCGATGGGTAGCGGAGTCAAAAAACGTTTCATGGATCAGTTGGGTATTCTATTAGTATGAGGGAGGCCGTCTGAAAATTAAAAATGACGACGTGAGAGTGTATTGTATCCGATAGAAAAGTAGGTTAATGCAAAAATAAATTTAGTTTAAGTCAGAAAATGATGTAATTTTACGCCAACATTATTGCATTAAGAGTACAATCTTCTTCATTATCAAACGTGAAATCAACAGGAAAGGACGTTTACATGAGCCAATTGCAACGTGATTTAACCCGTATCAGCCACAATACCAAAATTGTTGCCACACTGGGTCCGGGCAGCAACAATGTACAATTGTTGGAAGACATGATCCGTGTCGGCGGCCTTAATGTCGTCCGTTTCAATTTCAGCCACGGTACGCCGGAGTTTCATGAAGAAAATGCCCGTATCGTACGCGAAGCCGCGAAACGTGCGGGTCAGGAAATCGCCATTCTTGCCGACTTGCAAGGGCCTAAAATCCGTGTCGGTAAAATTGCCGGCGGCAGCATCGAGCTGAATAAAGATGAAACTTTGATTTTGGATGCCGCACTTGAAGGCGAAGGTACACGCGAAGCGGTGGGTTTGGACTACCGTGATTTGCCGAATGACGTCGCTGCCGGCGATGTTTTGTGGCTGGACGACGGCCTGTTGACTTTGACCGTTGAGGCGGTTGAAGGAAGTAAGATTATTACAAGGGTAGAAAACAGCCATGTGCTGAAAAGTAACAAAGGTATCAATAAACGCGGCGGTGGCCTGTCTGCCGGTGCGTTGACCGAAAAAGACTTCCGCGACCTGAAAACGGCGATTGCCATTGGTTGCGACTACTTGGCCATCAGCTTTGTGAAATCTGCCGAAGATTTGCACATCGCACGCGCCAAAGTCGAAGAAGAAATGAAAGGCAGTACAGCCGTACGTCCCGGTTTGGTTTCCAAAATCGAGCGCGTAGAAGCCATTGAAAATCTGGACGAAATCATCCTTGCCAGCGACGGTATTATGGTTGCCCGCGGCGACTTGGCAGTGGAAGTCGGCCATGCCGCCGTACCTGCCCTACAAAAACGCATGATCCGCCGCGCCCGTGAGTTGCGCCGCTTCAGCATTACCGCAACTCAAATGATGGAATCCATGATTACCAACCCTGTACCAACCCGCGCGGAAGTCAGCGACGTGGCCAACGCGGTATTGGACGGTACCGATGCGGTGATGTGTTCCGCCGAAACCGCCGTCGGTGCGTATCCGTTTGAAACCGTCAGCCAAATGGCGATTATTTGTGCGGCTGCGGAAAAAGAACAAGATTCGCTCAACGGCGTTGCCGAACAGGTCGAGTATCCCGAAGCCGTCAGCACCAACTTGGCGATTGCTGGCGGTGCGGTCAGCGTGGCGCGAGCAGTTCACGCCAAAGCCATCGTTGCCCTGACTGAAAGCGGTTCGACCGCCTTCGAAGTCAGCCGCCACAACATCACCCTGCCGATTTTTGCCCTGACGCCGAGTGTTTCAGCGCAACGCCGCATGGCGATGTACCGCGGCGTGCGTCCGTTGATTTTGGCAACCAGTACCGATCACGATACCGCGCTGAACGAAGTGGAAGCCATGCTGGTAGAACACAAAATCCTCCAAAGCGGCGACCAATACATCATCACCAGCGGTTCGCAAATGCGCGAATCCGGTTCGACCAATACGCTGGAAGTGTTGCAGGTTAAATAATTGCAGTGATCCGATAATTGGAAAAGCAGGCTGTTTTAGCCTGCTTTTTTGTGTAAAAAAAGAAAAGATTAGGCAAAAATAATGATGTAGTATAGAATTGAGTGCCTATACTAAATCAATAAAGGACGTTTCAGACGGCCTTTTTCTTTGTACGCCACTTTCACGGTAAACCAAAATGATTCATTTCAACCTGAAAAAAACAGCGTTTATTTTAAGCGCAGCACTGTTATCTACCGCCGTCCAAGCCTCCGGCTACCATTTCGGCACACAATCCGTTAACGCACAAGGCACGGCCAACGCCGCCGCCGCCGAAGCCGCCGATGCCTCAACTATTTTCTACAACCCGGCCGGTTTGAGCAAAATCGACAGCAGCCAAATTTCCGTCAACGCCAATATCGTTTTCCCAAGCATTCATTATGAGGCAGAATCTGCGAAACACTTCCGCACGGGTGCCGATGTCAGCGGCTCGACCAGCGGCAAAATTACCGAAACCACCGTTGCTCCGCACGTTTATAGCGCGTACAAAGCCAGCGACGATGTGACTTTGGGTTTGGGCGTGTACGTTCCTTTCGGTTCGGCAACCGAATACGAAAAAGATTCCGTCTTGCGCCACAACATCAACAAACTGGGTTTGACCACCATAGCCATCGAGCCGGTAGTTGCGTGGAAACTGAATGAGCAGCACGCCGTCGGTGCCGGTTTGATTGCCCAATATTCCAAAGCCGAATTGCGCAAATACTCCGACTGGGATGCTTCCGGCGCCATCAGCCAGTTGGCCAGCGGCTTGGCTTCCCGTCAAGCAGGCCGTCCCGTTGCTGTCGATGCGACCGGCAAAGCTGACGGTCATGCCGATGTAAAAGGTCACGATTGGGGCTTTGGTTACCAACTGGCGTGGATGTGGGACATCAACGAGCGCGCACGCGTGGGTGTGAACTATCGTTCCAAAGTATCGCATACGCTGAAAGGCACTGCCGATTGGGAAGCGGACGGCGCATATGCAAAACGCGCATGGGATTTGGGTGCAATGGCTGCACGCGGTTATGTGCCGAACGAAAAAGCCAGCGTAAAAATCGTAACGCCTGAGTCTTTGTCTGTTCATGGTATGTACCGCGCCACCGACAAAACCAACCTGTTCGGCGATGTGACTTGGACGCGCCATAGCCGCTTCAACAAAGCGGAGCTGGTGTTTGAAAACACCAAAAAAGTTGTCAACGGCCAATCTGACCGTACCGTTATCACGCCTAACTGGCGCAACACTTATAAAGTTGCATTCGGCGGCTCTTACCAAGTTACCGAACCATTGCAACTGCGTGCCGGTATCGCTTTCGATAAATCGCCGGTTAAAAGCGCTGAAGACCGTATGAACAGCCTGCCTGACGGCAACCGTATTTGGTTCTCCGTCGGTGCCAAATATCAACTGGGTAAAAACCATGTTATCGATGCGGCGTACAGCCATATCCACATCAATGACACGGTTTACCGCACCGGCAAAGCCAGCGGCAACGACGTGGACAGCCGCGGTGCATCCTCTGCCCGCTTCAAAAATAAAGCGGACATCTTGGGCTTGCAATACACTTACAAATTCAAATAATCGGATTTGAGTTGTGGATAAAAAGGCCGTCTGAAGATTTCAGACGGCCTTTTTGATTGGCAGGAACAGATGGAGCAATCCACAGGCAATAAATGGTGTGTTGGGCTTTACATATTTCTGATTGGAATGGCAGAACGGAAAAACGATAGAAAAAAGAATAGCCGATTACCGGCTGGAAAAATAAGATGTTGTTTGCGCTTTAAACAACGTGTTACAGATTTCTTTATTCTGATGGGCAGCAATCAAAAGGCCGTCTGAAAAACAGGTTTTCAGACGGCCTTATTTGCCAGATGGCTGCTAAGAAAGCTCAATCAGCTGCGGACTTCCAGTTCGATTTCTCTTTCTTGTTCGTCTTCAGCCGGCTTGTCCATGGTTTTTTCATCAGCCATATTGTCCAAGTCGCGGCCGGGTTCGGAAGCGGTATCACCGATGGAAACGCTGTTCAGGCTTTCCAAAATAATGGCTGAGGCCAGATGGTCGGATGTGCGGTACACCATTGCCAAACCGATTTCTTCCGCCGGAATGGAAACCAACTCAACCGTATCTTTGTCTTTCGGCTTACGAATCAGGTTGTTGGATAGATTGACACGGACTTGGCGGCCGCGTTTGTAGAGGCTGACCACAGTGCCTTTGTCCAAGCCGTCGAGTTCGCCTT
This sequence comes from Neisseria sp. P0009.S007, assembly GCF_051962515.1. NCBI lineage: Bacteria > Pseudomonadati > Pseudomonadota > Betaproteobacteria > Neisseriales > Neisseriaceae > Neisseria > Neisseria sp. P0009.S007. The sequence continues at coordinate 9,308 of NZ_JBQCVF010000087.1, forward strand.
TATCCAAAGTAATGGTTTGGAACTGACCGGCTTCGCCCACGCCGTCGAAGATGGAAACGACTTTGGCCTGAATCGGACGGGCAGGGGCGTGAGGCATCACATTGAAGCTGTCGAGGCCTTCGGGCAGTTTCAGCAGATAGTCGTCTTTGCGGATTTCGGAAACGGCTTCTTCGATAACCAAAGG
>NZ_JBQCVF010000088.1:0-9386 GCF_051962515.1 Neisseria sp. P0009.S007
GAATGAAGGTTATAGATAATATTAATCAATTGTTGGGTGAGGATTTAAAAGGAAATATTGGTTTAGAGTCTAAAATTAGTATTGCTTCATCTATTTTCTCTATCTATGCTTATTCTTATTTAAAAGAGGAAATAGAAAATATCTAGGAGCAGCGCTTTATTTTTACTTCTCCCACTTTTGTTCCTGAGAAAGCAGCCTCTCAAGAAAAAAAGGAAATCAGTGAGTTTACGATTGAGCAGAATAATCGAGAAAACAATTTATATGGTACAGAATTTGAAATTCATTTAAAAAATAAATTAATGCAAAAAGCTATTGCTCATGAGTGTGCGGAATGGATACGCAAAAAAGTCCAGTTTAAGTCGAATAAGACCAGTGCATTTATGCAAGATTTAATTGCAGTAGAGTCATCGCCTAATGAAGCAATTATTTATTTACAATCACAAGGGTTTACACCTGTTGGATTAGGTATAGAGCAGAGTAATGCTATTGGGAATATTGTAAGTTGTATTGATGATCTGCCTTTTAGCCAGCAGTATCTTAACCTTTTTGAACAAATTTGGCAGGACGAAAGCAAATTAGAAGATGTGACGGAGGAGGTCATTCGTCATATTGAATCAGTTTATGAAGAAAATGCGCCTAATCGTATTTACTTTTTAATTTTATATAATATCTTCAAAGAGTTTCTTAATGATATAAATGAAGATGTTATGCCTAACAATAGAACTGGATATCAAGAAACGCAGGTATGGAAACAGCTGTATAACTTTCAAAAAGATGCAGCTATCGGCATTATTAATAAATTAGAAAATTACAATGGTTGTATTTTGGCTGATAGTGTGGGTCTAGGGAAGACTTTTACAGCACTGGCAGTAATCAAATATTATGAATTACGTAATAAAAGTGTTTTAGTACTTTGTCCGAAAAAATTAGTAGCTAATTGGACAAATTATAATGCAAATTTAATTACCAATCCTTTTGCTAAAGATCGGTTTAACTATGATGTATTGTTTCATACCGATTTATCGAGAGATTCGGGCATAAGTAATGGCGTTGATTTAAGTAAAATCAATTGGAGCAATTATGATTTGGTTGTGATTGATGAATCGCATAATTTCCGTAATCGTGACACATTTAAAGATCGGAAAACCCGTTATGATCGGTTAATGGATCAGGTAATTCAACAAGGCGTAAAAACCAAAGTTTTAATGTTGTCTGCTACCCCAGTAAATAACCGCTTTACAGATTTGAAAAACCAGCTTGCTTTAGCTTATGAAGGTGAGTCTGGCAATTTAGAAAGTAAGATCAATACACAATACGACATTGAAACCATATTTCGCCGCGCACAAGCACAATTTAATTTATGGAGTAAATTGCCTCCTGAAAAGCGTAATACCCAGGCAATTTTAAAAATGTTGGATTTGGATTTCTTTAAATTGTTAGATAGCGTAACCATTGCCCGCTCACGAAAACACATCCAAACCTATTACGATACAAGCAGCATAGGTACATTTCCAACACGTTTAAAGCCAATATCCTATCAATGTGGTATTGCAACGGATGATAGCATCGATTTAAATCAAATTTATCAGCAACTATCTTCTATACGTATGTCTGTTTACGCACCTGTAAACTACATTCTGCCAAGTAAGCAGAAAAAATATGAAGAAAAATTTGATACTCGTACCGGCCGAGGTGGACATTTTACTCAAGCCGACCGTGAGCGCAGCTTGCAAGCCTTGATGACAACTAATTTACTGAAGCGCTTGGAAAGCTCTATACATGCTTTTCGATTGACTCTAACTACTATCCGCGACCAAATTACCAGTGTCTTGAAACGAATAGAAGACTTCAATAAAAACAAAACCAATAGCGAATGGGATATTGATAATAATTTAGCTGTTGAATTGGCTGAGGGTGAAGAAGGTAGTAGCGAAGACTACATTGGAAAACGATTAAAAATCAATTTAGCTGATATGGATACCTTGTCTTGGGCTCAAGATTTACAAGGTGATTTGGATATTGTAGATAATCTATTACAAACCATTGTTTCTGTTACTTATGAGAGGGACGCTAAATTACAACATTTAAAACAGCAAATTGCCCATAAGCTTGCCCAGCCAATAAATGAAGGCAACCGTAAAATTATCGTCTTTACGGCCTTTGCTGATACTGCAGATTACCTGTATCAAAACTTGGCAGAAGAGATGTTGGTAACGCATGGCATTCACAGTGCAAAAATTACAGGCACCAGTAACCAGTCCACTATTAAAACCATGCCAAACAATCGTGCAGGTTATGATATGCAGGGCTTACTGACTTTATTTTCACCCCTATCTAAGCAAAAAGCAGATATCTTTCCGAGTGAGCAGCGAGAGATTGACTTATTAATTGCCACTGACTGTATATCCGAAGGTCAAAATTTACAAGATTGTGATTATTTAATCAATTATGACATTCATTGGAACCCAGTACGGATTATTCAACGATTTGGACGAATTGATCGAATTGGTTCACAGAATAGTGTTATTCAGCTAGTAAATTATTGGCCAGATATAAGTTTAGATGATTACATTAAGCTGCGTGAACGTGTAGAAAGCCGCATGGTAATTGCAGATATGGCAGGTACAGGCGATGATAACGTACTCAGCGCACAATCCAACGACATTGCCTATCGACGAGAACAATTAAAACGTCTACAAGAAGAAGTATTGGATTTGGAAGATGCCAATGGTGGCGTATCCATTACTGATTTAGGTTTAAACGATTTCCGTATAGATCTGCATAATTATCTAGAAGCTAATCCGCAAATCAAGCGCTTGCCACTTGGTTTGCATGCTGTAGTGCCTGCCAATACCGAATTAGGATTATTACCCGGCGTGATTTTTGCCCTGCGTAGCCGTAAAGGGCAAACTGAACGTAACCCAAACAACCGTATACATCCTTATTTTTTAACCTATATCAGTACCGATGGCGAGATTATCCAAAATTATACCGAAGCCAAGCATATTTTAGACGTTATGCGTAAAATCTGCCGACCTCATGGCGAACCAATCCCTTCAGCTTATCATTCATTTAATAAGAGAACCAAAGATGGGCGTAATATGAAACACTATTCTGATTTGCTTGAAAAATCAGTGGCTGCGATTCAAAACCGTAAGATCGAAAGCGATTTAGACAGCCTGTTTTCCGCCCACCAAACAACAGCCTTAGAAAACGATACCGCAGGCAGCAATGATTTTGAACTGATTGGTTTTATCGTGATAGAAGAAGTAAGCAAATGAAACTTTACCAATATCCGCACAATGCTTATGTCGGTACCAATATTCCCAAAAACCGCCTTTATCAACAAGGAAAAGGCGGTGTAGCCATCGAGCAGCTATTTATCGACGAAATTGAGAAGATTACTTGGCAATTTAAATTGTCTGCTGCCACGCTCAATCTTCAGGTTGATGAAAAGCTTCCTGAATTTCAAATTTTCCACATACAGGCACGCGTACCGCAAATCAGTGAAAGTATATTGCACTATATCGATAAACAAATCCCTAGCCCGATTATTTTTGAAATAGAATACCGCAACAAAATTACAGTGGCTGCTGCCTATAAGCGGATTAGTCTGGCGGATGGCAATAAAAGTGTGCAAGACCGATATTATTTTTCAGACGGCCTACCAGCTGATACAAGCCGTCAACCGTTACCGTTTTATCTTAAACTTAGCGATTTATACGCCCATTTAATCGACCGATTATTACCGTTGTCTGCCAACACCAATATCATGCCGTCTGAAAATATCCAGCAACGGCTGATCCAGGCGCAAGAGCGGCAGCAGTTACAAAAACAAATCGACCAACTTAAAAGTCGAATCAAAAAAGAAAAGCAATTCAACCGCCAGGCTGAGCTTAATCAGCAGTTGGCACATTTAGAACAAACATTAAACCAATTCAAGTAACCGCAAAAAATTCAAGGAAAAGCATCATGACAAGCAAACTTAAAATGCACAGCCCGGATTTAACCGAAGACAACATTGCTAAAATCGCCGCACTGTTTCCCAACTGCATCAGTGAAAGCCGTGATGAACAAGGTCGTCTGAAACAAGTGGTGGATTTTGATTTGCTGCGTCAAGAATTATCCGACGTAATTGTCGAAGGCGAGCAAGAGAGATACCGCTTGGATTGGGTGGGCAAAAAAGAAGCCATACTTGCCGCCAACGCGCCAATAGCCAAAACCTTGCGTCCAAGCCGCGAAGAAAGCGTCAATTTCGATTTCACAGAAAACCTATTTATCGAAGGCGACAATTTAGACGCGCTCAAACTCTTGCAGGAAAACTATCTCGGCAAAGTCAAAATGATTTATATCGATCCGCCTTATAACACTGGTAAGGATTTTATTTACAACGACGACTTTTCTGAAAGCAGCGCAGAATTTTTTGCTCGTTCTCAGCAATTTGATGGAGAAGGCAACCGCCTGATTGCCAATACTGAAAGCAATGGCCGTTTTCATTCCGATTGGCTTTCTATGATGTACAGTCGTCTGAAATTGGCGCGGAATTTATTGGCCGATGATGGCGTAATTTTTATTTCTTGTGATGATAATGAACAGGCGAATTTGAAGCGGTTGTGTGATGAAGTTTTGGGTAGTCATAATTTCATTGCAAATATTATTTGGGAAAAAGTACATACTCGGAAAAATTCTTCTAAATATTTTTCTACTAGTCACGAAATTATTATTGGGTATGCAAAAAATAAACTTGAATGGGATAGGATATTACTTCCACGAGAGGGTGAAAATATATATAAAAATCCAGATAATCATCCTAAAGGTCCATGGAAATTAGACCCTATAACAGCGCATAATAAATATAGTGCTGATTATAAGATAACTAAACCTAATGGGGTTGTTTTATCTAGACCACAAGGAAGGTATTGGAGTTTTAGTGAAGAAACACTGAAAAAGAAAATTGAGAATAATGAAATTGTTTGGGGTGAAGGTGATAGTTATCCCATGGTTAAACGTTTTCTTTCTGAAACACAAGATGGGTTAGTTCCTACTACAATATTCAATAGGGTTTTTGCTGGCGATACCTCAACATCAAAAAAAGAGTTAGATTCTTTACTGGAAAATCAAGGGCTTTTTGATTATGCAAAACCGACACTATTACTTAAACGACTAATGCAAATATCATGTAGAGAGGGTGATTTAGTTTTAGATTTTTTTGCAGGTAGTGGTACAACGGCCCATGCTGTCATGCAACTTAATGCCGAAGACGGTGGCAACCGCCGTTTTATTATGGTTCAGTTACCCGAGGCCACCGATGAAAAATCCGAAGCATTCAAAGCTGGTTACCCGACCATTGCCGAGATTTCCAAAGAGCGTATCCGTCGTGCTGCCTCTAAAATCCGCACCGATTTTGCCGATAAACTGCCTGAAGATTGGGATGGTGGTTTCCGTGTGTTGAAAGTGGATTCGACCAATATGAAAGAGGTGTATTACCGCCCTGATGAAGTATCACAATCAGATTTATTGGATATGGTGTCGCATATTAAAGAAGACCGAAGCGGCGAAGATTTGCTGTTCCAAGTGATGTTGGATTGGGGCTTGCCGCTGTCGTTGCCGATTCAGGAGCGAGATGTGGACGGTAAAAAAGTCTATTTTGTCGGCGAAAAATCTTCGCTTGGCTATGCGCTGGCGGCTTGTTTTGATGAATTAAACGAAGCGGTAATTCAAGCTGTAGCCGCTGAAATACCGCAAAAATTCGTTTCCGTTGAATATGCTATCAGTAAAGATGCGGATAAAACCAATATCAAGGAATGGTTCAAACAATTATCGCCTGAAACAGACGTGAAGTTTATCTAAGAAGGCTGAGTGAAAAATGGAAATTAAATTCAAGTCCCTCAAATATCAGGAAAATGCGGTTCAGGCTGTAGTGCAATGTTTTCAGGGGCAGCCCAAAAATGCGGGCTTCAGCTATCGCCGTGATTTGGGCATACCAAAGTCGGCAACTCCTAAAGTTCAGACGGCCTTATTTGACACAATGCCGTCTGAAACAAAAGAAACAATCAGCGAGATGGGTTTTGCCAATGCACCTATTCAAGATTTGAATTTGGTGCTGAAAAATATCCAAGCAGTTCAGACGGCCTCGGGTTTGAATAAATCATTAACATTGGTAACTGAAGATAAAGATAAAGGTAAAAAACGTAACCTGACTTTCAGTCCGCTCAATCTTGATGTGGAAATGGAAACAGGTACGGGTAAAACCTATTGCTATATCCGCACGATGTTTGAATTGAATAAGCAATACGGTTGGAGCAAGTTTATTATTGTGGTGCCGAGTATTGCGATTCGTGAAGGTGTGGCCAAAAGTATGTCGATGATGGCGGGGCACTTTCAAGAACAATATGGCAAAAAAGCGCGCTTTTTTATCTACGATTCCAAATCCTTGCATAATCTCGACAGTTTCAGCTCAACCGCTGATATCAGCGTGATGATCATCAATGTGCAGGCATTTAATGCGACGGGTAAAGACAACCGACGCATTTATGAAGAATTAGATGAATTCCAATCACGACGCCCGATTGATGTGATTGCGAAAAACCGCCCGATTTTGATTTTGGACGAGCCGCAAAAAATGCAGGCAGATAAAACGCTGGAATCGTTGTCAAATTTTAAGCCTTTGTTTATATTGCGTTACTCTGCTACCCACAAACGCCAATATAATTTGGTCCATCGTTTGGATGCGCTGGATGCTTACAATCAGAAATTGGTAAAAAAAATCAGCGTAAAAGGTATTGAGGTTAAGGGTTTATCTGGCACGCACGAGTATCTGTATCTGGAAAATATCTCTGTTTCTAAATCTGCACCAGTAGCGCATTTGGAAATTGAGGTAGAAACGCAAAAGGGTTTCAGACGGCAAACGCGTAAAGTGCAAAAAGGCGATAATTTGTATTCGTTGTCGAATAATGCCGAGCAATACGCCGACCGCTATGTGGTGGTGGAAATTGATGCGCGCGCAGGTTTCGTGGAGTTTGAAAACGGTAAAAAGATTTATATCGGCGAGGCTTTGGGCAATGTTGATGAAAAAACCATGCGTACCATCCAAATCCGCGAAACCATACGTGCTCATTTGGATAAAGAGCACGCCTTATTTCACTTGGGTATTAAGGTGTTGAGCTTATTCTTTATCGATGAAGTGGCTAAATATCGTGTGTACGATGAAAATGGTACAGCACTCAATGGTGAATATGCGGAAATCTTTAAGCGCGAATATGAAGCTCAAGTGGCACACCGTCTGGCCGTTTTGGATTTGGAAGAAGACCCATATTGTGATTATTTACGCAGTATCGATGTAGATAAAACGCATAATGGCTATTTTGCAGTTGATAAGAAAACCAAGCATTTTGCTGACCCGAGTATTGATAACAAAAAAGAGCAACTATCCAATGATAGTGATGCTTATGATTTAATTTTAAAAGACAAAGAGCGCTTATTGTCTTTTGAAGAACCGACACGCTTTATTTTCTCGCATTCTGCCTTGCGCGAGGGCTGGGACAATCCGAATGTGTTTGTGATTTGTACGCTTAAACATTCAGACAGCAGTATTTCACGTCGCCAAGAAGTTGGCCGAGGCTTGCGTTTGGCTGTTAACAGCAAAGGCGAGCGCATGGATGCAAATTATTTTGGTGTAATTAGTGAAGTACATAAGTTGAATAATCTGACTGTTGTAACCAATGAAAGCTATAAGGACTTTGTTAGTAAGTTGCAAACGGAAATACGTGAAAGCTTGCAATCGCGCCCAACCCAAGCAACGCCTGAGTATTTTAAAGATAAAACTTTTACACTTTCAGACGGCACCAAGAAAATTATTTCTTTGGAAGAGGCAAAACAGATTCATAAATATCTAACGCGCAATGATTATATCGATGATAACGATCATATCCTTCCTGCTTATCATGAAGCCAAAGACACTGGCACACTGGCAGAAATATCTGAAAATTTACAGCCATTTCGGGAATCTATATTTAATCTGATTAACAGCATTTTTGATCCGAAATCGGTTGAAAGTATGACAGAAAATGCTAATAAAAATCAGCCGAATCCGATTAATCCAGAAAACTTAAGCCGTAAAGAATTTCAAGATCTATGGAGTAAAATCAATCAGAAAGCTGTATTCAAGATTGCATTGGATAGTGAGAAATTAATTAAAGATGTTGCGAAGGAAGTTGATAAAGTCGCACATGATCGAAATCACAAATTTGTAGAAACTTTAAGTTATACTGTATCCGGTAGCACGCAAAAAGATGAGATTTCTTTGGAGGCTTTAGAGAGCAAACAGGCTTTCGGTAAAGTACAAACTGAGAGGCTACAAGCGAATATATCCGTTCATTCCTCAGTAAAATATGATTTACTAGGCGAAATCGCTGAACAGACTAATTTAACACGGAAAACTGTTGCGCGTATATTACAAAGTATTAATGCTGCTGTTTTTAGTCAGTTTAAGCATAATCCGGAAGCGTTTATCCGTGAACTCAGCTTGATTATTAATCAGCAACAAGCACAAATGCTGTTACAGCATTTAGAGTACAGTTTGACTGAACAGCGTTACGAACAGAATGACATATTTATTAGTAATGAGGTTTCTCGTGATGCACTTAAGCTAGAAAAACATGTCTTTGAATATGCTGCGACAGATTCAAAAATTGAGCGTGAGTTTGCCCTTGCTTTGGATGGTGCTAAAGAGGTTGTGGTATATGCTAAGTTACCAAACCGTTTTCAAATCCCAACGCCATTTGGTGCATATAATCCAGACTGGGCAATTGCCTTTGATGGAAATCAAGTAAAGCAAATTTACTTTGTTGCTGAGACTAAGGGAAGCGTAGATACTAGTCAACTACGTGAACAGGAGCACAACAAAATTAAATCTGCACGTAAGTTTTTCGATGAGTTAAACAAAAAACAAAATGCTTATGGCACGAAAGTACAGTATGATGTAGTTGATTCTTTTGAGCAATTAAGAGAGGTATTGTTTACTTCAGAATAGGCTATTCAGCTAAAAACAATCTTGCAACCTTGTAGGGGTAGTATTATGGTAAAGGCCGTCTGAAAAATAACGATAAAACAAAACCTGCTTTCTCAAAAGCAGGTTTTGTTGTTTATAAAGCAGGCTATTCGGCACTATATTTCAGCATATCTTTATAAGTATAAAGATAAGATGCGCCAACAAAGGATGCGCCACCGATGACATTGCCCAGGAATACGGGAATCATGTTGAAGAAAAATTGTCCCCAAGTGATGTTTGCACCTGCCAAAATACCTGCGGGGATAACGAACATATTGGCGACAAGGTGTTGGAAGCCGTTTAATACGAAAATCATGACGGGGAACCAAATGGCCAG
>NZ_JBQCVF010000089.1:0-9169 GCF_051962515.1 Neisseria sp. P0009.S007
CTTAATACGCGGTCATCAGGGTTCGGGAAAATCGACTTTTGCCGAACAAAAAGCCGCCGAATTTAAAGCGCAGTATCAGGATGCGGAAGTTGTCCGTATTGAAAACGATTTGTTTATTACCGATGAATACGGTGAATATCGTTGGTCGGGCGAAGCGGTGGATAAGGCGCAGAAATGCGGCAATGCCTTGATGACTGAAACCTTGAGACTTGGACGCCAAAATCCGAATCGAAATATTTTGATCATTAATTCCAATACCAACCAAAAAGCTTCGCGTTGCCGTCATTTATTGGATCAGGCGGAGAAAAGCGGTTTTGAAACAGAAATTTATCGACTGCACAATTTCTATCCCAATCTGCACGGCGTGAAAGAGCATGATGTGTTGGCGGCGTATATCAAGCTGAACTAAAACCGTGTGGCAAACGAAATCCATATCGAGGCTGTGCAGCCGGCAAATACAGAGCAGTTAGAAAAAATCAAACAGATGCAGGCTATCGAGCATAAGCCGCTGCTGTTTGATGAGGCGCAGCAAACCTTTGTGACCGATCATTATCTGCAACACGGCAGCCGTAACTTTACTGCCAAAGCATCCAAGCGTTATCCTGAATTGCGCGTGTTGAAATACGCACGCAGCGTGTTCTATAACAACTGCTTTGATGATGCTTTGCTGGAAATGCGCGGTTTGATTATCGACGCGCACAACCGCATCATCGTGCGTCCGTTTAAAAAAGTGTTCAATTATTCGGAACGTATTGCCAAATGCAGCCGTTATCCGATCATAATCGGCGACGAGAGACTGGTAGATGCGGTGGTGAAAGTAAACGGCTTCCTCGGCTGCTGTACTTTCGTATCGCTTTCAGACGACCATCCGTCCCACGGCGCGACGTTTGACGGCAAAGTGCTGTATTCGACTACCGGCTCGCTTGATAGTGCGTTTGCCGACATGACCGCCGCACATTGCGCTCAATACGAAACCCTGTTCCACGCTTATCCAAACCATACTTTTTTGTTTGAAATCACAGATGCGAAAGACGTGCACATCATCCGCGAAGCATTGGGCGAAACCTTAATCGGCTGCATTGATGTGGCGACCGGCCGTCAATTTTCTGAAGCGGAATTGGACGAAATCGGCAAACAATACGGCGTTCGCCGTCCAGAAACGCTGAAAAACATCACGTTCGGCGAGCTGAAAGGCCGTCTGAAAAATGTGGAGCACGAAGGTTTTATGGTGTTTGATGCCCAAACCGGCGAAATGCTGTTCAAACTCAAATCGCCGTATTACTTGATTTCCAAGTTTCTGGGACGAAGCAACGAAGGCAACATCGGACGCAAGCTCGACAAACGCCACGTCGACGAAGAGTTTTACCCTTTAATCGACCACATCCGCGAACATCGCGAAGCGTTCAACGCCATACCGGAATTGGATAAGATTGCGTTTATCCAAGCATTCTTGCGGCAATTGTAAGGCCGTCTGAAAATATATGGAGCAACATGTATTTATTTTCCGCGCTCGTATGCTTCAATTTCACCGACTTTAGGTGCATAGCCGCTGTTTGTGTCGTGACGCAAGTCCAACCAGATATCGACCAATGCCCAAGCAGCCGGAGCGGCAATCACGTTTTGCCCCATACATAAAACCTGCGCATCATAGTTTTCCACCGAGCCGTGGAGCGTGAGTAAATCATGCGCCGTTGCCGCCCGTATGCCGCGCACCTTATTGGCGGCGATTGCCGTACCCACGCCGGTGCCGCAAATCAACAGCGCACGGTCGGCGCGTCCTGCCGCGACTTCTTCGGCCGCGGCAAACGAGAGTTGCGGATAGGTCCCTTCGGGCGAGGATAAATCGACCAAGCTGCTGACGCGCGGGTCGTTTTGCAGATGCGCTTTGAGCGCGTCTTTCAATATTGCGCCGTTGGCCGGCGCGGCAATAACCAAACGCATAAAAACTCCTTGAAGCACACAATAAACATTACTCAGCATACGCCCGCGCGTGATACGATTCAAGCCTGCAACGCAGAAAGCACGGTATGAGCAAAACCTACTTCACATCAGACCTACATTTCTCACATAAAAACATCGCTAAATTCTGCCCCCAATTTCGACCGTTCGATAACGTGGAGCAGATGGATGAATTTTTAATCCGGATATGGAATGAAACCGTTACGCCTGAAGATACGGTGTACAACTTGGGCGATTTTTCCTTTGCCCAAGACCATAAGCAGATAGAGCGCGTTTTGTCGCGGTTAAACGGGCAACATCACTTGATTTACGGCAATCATGATCATGTGATTCGGCAGTATGCCGATTTTTTCCGCAGCCAAACCAAGCATGACGGCCATCCGCTGCTGTCGTCCATACTGCCGTATTTGAAACTCAAATTGCCGGAAATTAAGAATACACTGGTTCTCTTTCACTATCCGATTCAGGAATGGGACGGCTGCTATCAGGGCTGGTATCACTTGTACGGCCATTTGCATGACAGGGTGGCGGAAATCAAAGGGCGTGCTTTAAATGTCGGATTCGATTTGCACGGCCGTTTTTTGACGGCGCAAGACGTCGATAAGTTTTTGTGTGATTTGCCTAAAATTTCGTATTTTGGTGAAGCAGGATTTAAAGCCAACTCGCCGGAAGAAGCGGCAGAGCTGGTGTCTCGGAAACTGGCGCAGTTAAATCAGGTATAATTTCAGACGGCCTTTGCGGATTTCCGGCAAAGGCCGTCTGAATATCAATTTCCCATTTTTGAGTGATACATGGAAAACCTTTTGGCTTACTTACTACAAAAAATCAGCCTCCCCAACCAAACCGGCAAGGACAAGTCATGAGCAGTAAGCCTTTGAAGTATCCCGTTTCCGCTTTGGTTGTTTTGTATGATAAAGACGGCAATATCCTGCTGATTGAACGCACGGCGCCGCAAGGTTTTTGGCAGTCGGTTACCGGCAGCTTGGAAGAGGGCGAGCGTATCGAAGAAACCGCATGGCGCGAAGTGTGGGAAGAAACCGGTATCCGCCTTGCAGACGGACAGCTGGAAAACTGGCACGACAGCACCGTTTATGAAATCTATCATCACTGGCGCCATCGCTATCCCAAAGGCGTTTTTGAAAACCGCGAACACATCTTCTCCGCCCAAATTCCGCGCGATACGCCTATCGTCCTGCAACCGGACGAACACGTTGCCTACGGTTGGTTTAGTGCGGAAGAAGCGGCAGAAAAAGTGTTTTCGCCTTCCAATAAACGCGCAATTTTAGAACTGGTCAAAAGGCTGAATGCCAAAAAGGCCGTCTGAATACGACAGTTTCACATTTTCAGACGGCCTTGGGTTTGCTATACTTTCGCCGTTTGACTCTATTTAAAATCAAAGGAAACCATCATGGCAGACTTCAATAAAATCCTGACCCCGGGCGATGTGGACGGCGGCATCATCAACGTTGTCAACGAAATCCCTGCGGGCAGCAACCACAAAATCGAATGGAACCGCAAACTGGCCGCTTTCCAACTCGACCGCGTTGAACCGGCAATTTTCGCCAAACCGACCAACTACGGCTTCATTCCGCAAACTTTGGACGAAGACGGCGACGAATTGGATGTATTGCTGGTGACCGAGCAGCCTTTGGCAACTGGTATTTTCCTGGAAGCACGCGTTATCGGTGTGATGAAATTCGTTGACGACGGCGAAGTGGATGACAAAATCGTCTGCGTTCCGGCCGACGACCGTAACAACGGCAACGCCTACAAAACTTTGGCCGATTTGCCGCAACAACTGATCAAACAAATCGAGTTCCACTTCAACCACTACAAAGACCTGAAAAAAGCAGGTACCACTAAAGTTGAATATTGGGGCGATGTAGAAGAAGCGAAACAAGTCATCAAAGAATCTATCGAACGTTGGAACAAACAAGCCTAATCGGTTTGCCCCATCCAATATCAAGGCCGTCTGAAAATCAGATTTTCAGACGGCCTTTTCATATCTCAGCAGCCTATCAATCCTTCAAGCATTTTCAAACTGATATTTCAAACGAATCAATCATATTATTTTAAATAATTGTTCCCTAAAGCCGAAATTTCAGACGGCTAGAGAATAGGTTTTCTAGATTGCAATTACAGCATCAGCCCCAAAACGCTTTTTCAAATCCTGCCGCGCATTCTGGTGGCAGTTCCCGTTGTAGTAAATCATGCAGAGCAGAATATAATTCTGGAGGTATGTCGCAGCTTTCTTCATCGTAGAACTCCCCGCCTGCTTTCCGCCATTCGCGCTCAAAATCATAAATTGCCAATAAGGTTTGCATTAGTATTGCTACGGAAGGGGCGATAAGGCGGCGTTTTTCTATTGTACCGTAACCTATTATCAACCAATAAACAGGACTGCCGGGAGCGGTGGTATCAGCAAAAAGAATTGAATCGTCAAACATTATGCCAAATATCGCCCATTCTTCACGCCAGCCTTGTGTAGGCAGATATTGCTTGGTCTTCCTATCCCAGCCGAAGGCCCAATCGTGCCAACTGTTGGGCAATTTGGGATAAGTCACCCATTGTAAAAACAGAGTTTCCATCTCCAGCCAATAATTGGCAAGTAGATTGTCGGAATGCCATATGCCGTCCATATGGCGGTAGAAGTCGGCTAATGCACCCAAATGTAGATGACGGTTACCTTCCAGTGGGGGCAGTTTCTGCAACGTTTCTGTATAGGGAAAACCAAAGGTTTGTGCGAAGGTGCGTATAAGGGAGTGAGGCATAAAGTTTGCTTGCTGTATTTTTACGGTTTAAGTCCGTGGAAGATAATGGATTATAGTGGATTTAATTAAAATCGGGCTTGACGCAGGCTAATGATGTAAGCCATCGATTTAGTTTATTTTTGATCTGCCAACGTTCATCAGTCAGAACATAAATATAGTAAATTCAAATTGTCTATAAGTTAGTGCGATATTTTGCCAATATAACAAAATCGTCTTTAAAACAAACAAACCATTCTTTCTCATTTTCAGACGGCCTCATTAAAGTAACGCCTATACCAAAAATAAGGAGTGCTTCAATGACTGCTACCACAACCGATCCACGAGCCAAGCTGCCTGAGACGCCTTTGTCCGGCAACGAAGCCTTGAAAGAGCGCAGCGATTATCTGCACGGTACGATTAAGGAGGAGTTGAAAGACAATTTTACCGGCGGCTTTACTGCCGACAACTTTCAACTTATCCGTTTCCATGGCATGTACGAACAGGACAACCGCGATATCCGTGCCGAGCGTACCGAACAAAAACTTGAACCCTTAAAAAACATGATGTTGCGTTGCCGTTTGCCCGGCGGCATCATTACGCCGAAGCAGTGGCTGGGTATTGACAAATTTGCCGGTGAAAATACGATTTACGGCTCTATCCGCCTGACCAACCGTCAAACCTTTCAATACCACGGCATTTTGAAAACCGATTTAAAACAGGCACATCAGGCATTGCACAAACTTGGTTTGGATTCCATTGCCACAGCCAGCGATGTCAACCGCAATGTGTTGTGTACCAGCAATCCGGTGCAAAGCACGTTGCATCAAGAAGCCTATGAATGGGCGGCGCGCATCAGTATGCACCTTCTGCCGCGTACCATGGCATATGCCGATGTCTGGCTGGACGGTGAAAAAGTGTTTACAACCGAGCCGACCGAGCCGCGTAATAAAGAAATTGCTGATGAGGTCGAGCCGATTTTGGGTAAAACCTATTTGCCGCGCAAATTTAAAACTGCCGTCGTAATTCCGCCCGACAACGATGTGGACATTCATTCCAACGATTTGGGTTTTGTGGCGATTGCAGAAAACGGCAAGTTGGTGGGCTTCAATGTATTGGTCGGTGGCGGCTTATCCAGCGAACACGGTAATACCAAAACTTATCCGAACATTTCTTACGAATTTGGTTTCGTTCCGCTCGAATACACCCTCAACGCCGCTGAAGCTGTTGTCAGCACCCAGCGCGACTGGGGCAACCGCAGCGACCGCAAAGCAGCGCGTACACGCTATACGCTGCAACGCGTCGGCGTAGATGTGTTCAAAGAAGAAGTCGAAAGGCGCATGGGCATTAAATTTGAACCTATCCGCCCTTACGAATTTACGCATCGCGGCGACCACATCGGCTGGGTACAAGGGCATGAAGGCAACTGGCATTTGACTTTGTTTATTGAAAACGGCCGTCTGCTCGATTATCCCGGTAGGCCGTTGAAAACAGGTATCCGCGAAATTGCTAAAATCCATCCCGGCGACTTCCGTCTGACGGCAAACCAAAATCTGGTGGTTGCCAATGTACCGCCCGAATTGAAAGACACGATTGATAAAATCGCCAAAGACCATGGCCTTATCAGCAAATCGATTACCATCCAGCGTGAGAACTCGATGGCCTGCGTTGCCTTGCCGACCTGTCCGTTGGCAATGGCGGAGGCTGAGCGTTTCCTACCAACATTCTCCGATAAAATTGACGAAATGTTCGCCAAATATGGTTTGGAAGACGAATACATCGTTTTGCGCGTAACCGGTTGCCCCAACGGTTGCGGCCGCGCCATGCTGGCAGAAATCGGTTTGGTCGGTAAAGCGGTCGGCCGCTACAACCTTTACGCAGGCGGCAACCGTGAAGGCACCCGCATTCCTCGTTTGTTTAAAGAAAACATTACCGAACCTGAAATCCTTGAAATTGTCGAAGGCTGGGTGGCAGATTGGTCTCGAAACCGTTTAGATGATGAAGGTTTTGGCGATTTTGCCATCCGTACCGGCATCGTCAAACCTGTATTGGACGCTCCGCGAGACTTCTGGGCATAATGCATACAACCAGATCCGCAAGTCTACAATAAGAAAATAGAGAAAACCAAAGGCCGTCTGAAAATCAGATTTTCAGACGGCCTTTTATATTGTGCGTATTTATATTAAAGATGGAATATAAACCGAATCAGCGACGGCGGCCAAAGCCCCGACCCATACTTGGGCGGCGGTAGTTGGAAGGCTGACGCGCGGTTTCGCGGTAACGCTGTTGCTGTTGAGCGTTTTGTTGCTGGGCACGCAGGGTGCGCGTATTCAGCTGTTGGCTGGTGCGTCTGTTTGGACGTGCGGTTTGATAATAGTTGGCACGGGCTTGACGTGCAATCGGGCTGTTTTGATTGCTTGCCTGTGTGAATTTGTTGGCCAATGCGTTGCCGATAAATGCACCGGCTGCCGCGCCCACCAAGCTTTGCAGCAGCCAGCTGCCGGTGGATTGGTCGTAGATATATTGTTGGCCGTCTGTACCGGTTACCGGTTGGCCGTTGTTGCCGTTAGCTTGTGCCTCGGCAGGAATGGTGTCTTTCACGGCTTCAGGCGTGAGCTGGTAAACCGTATTGTCTTCTTGTTGGCCGTTTTGTTGTGCCAACTGTTGTTGTAATGCTTCGATTTGTTTTTGTTGCTGCTCAAGCTGCGCTTGGGTATTGTCTTTGCAGGCAGCAAGGGCAAAAGTGGAAAGGGCGGCTAAGGCAATCAGTTTTTTCATTGTTTTTCCTGAGAGAAGTTTGTCTTTGCCGAGATTTCGGCGGAGTGTGTTCGCCTAATATTAAACCATTTCCCTGTTTTTCAAGTAGTTTTACAAAATAATATTGGAAAGTTGCGCTGCAAATGCACGGCTGTTGGCAGCCAGATTGCCCAGTGCGGGCATTTCGTGTTCGGTTTCGATAATCAGCAGGTTGGCAGGGCGGCGGGTGTGCAGGGACATTTGCATTTCAGCGGGAGAGAAGGGCATGTGATGGCGTTTGGCGAAAGCTTCGGCGCGTTTGTTGGCGGTTTTGAGCATGGGCAACAGGGTAATATCCAAATGGAAACGGCGTACGCCCAAAACCAAAATACGCGCTGCGAAGAAATCCGCTTCATCAGTAAAAACGTTGGGGCTGCTTTGATTGAAGTCGTGGCGCTCTGCGGCAATCAAGGTCGCGATGGTGCGTACTTGCGGAATCAGGGCTTCGCTGATGAGGCTGTCAGGCGAATCAGGCAAAGTGTGCATGTTGAGCATGCTGTGGTGGCTGTTGCTGTCAACGACCATGCGGCAGGTGTGTAACATTTGTGTTTGGCTGTGGATTTTAGTTGAGGCAGTCATGGCTGTATTCCTTATTTCTTAAAAATGGGTGGATTTAAGCGGCCATGGTGGGTATAAAAAAAGCCGCTCAAATGAGGCGGCTCTAATTTGCGTATTTTCAATTTGGTCTGTTTTAGACAAGCGCAAAAAAGTACCGCACGTTTGTGTGGTACCAATAGAAGAAAGTAGCAGAGCGTTGCGCGGTTTGCATGATGAAAATACGTCTTTAATGTATAAAAGAATGGAACGTAGTTTAAAACAAGAATGCCAGTAATTTCAATATCCAATCGACAAAACCCACCAATAAATCTACAAGTTGTTGTAATCCTTCCAATTTATTTTCTTTCGAGTGAGTCAAATTTGCACAATTATAATGCAAAACCGGGTGAATTGATAACAATCCGAGCAGGCTCTTTAAAAAGGCCGTCTGAAAACTGAATTTCAGACGGCCTTTATTTTTGTTTATCCAATCAATAAATGTCGCGTTGGTAGCGTTTGTCTTCGCGCAGGTCGTTGAGGTAGTCTTCGGCTTCGTCACGGCTGAGTTTGCCTTGGGTTTCGATGACTTCGATCAGGGCGTTTTCGACATCGCGTGCCATGCGTGTAGCGTCGCCGCAGACGTAGATGTGTGCGCCTTGTTGCAGCCAGTTCCAAACTTCGGCGGCGCGTTCGGTGATTTTGTGTTGGACATAGACTTTGTGTTCGCCTTGTCGGCTCCATGCGAGGTCGGCGCGGGTGAGGAGGCCGTCTTTGCGCCAATCGCTCCATTCGAGTTGGTAGAGGAAGTCGTCGGCTAGGCGTTGGTTGCCGAAGAAGAGCCAGTTTTTGCCGCTGTCGCCATTGGCGGCGCGTTGTTGCATGAAGGAGCGGAAGGGGGCAACACCTGTGCCTGCGCCGATCATGATGATGGGTGTATCGCCCTTTTGGGGCAGGCAGAAGTTGGGGTTGGGTTCGACAAAGACACGGATTTCGCTGCCTTCTTCGAGGCGTTCGCCCAAGTAGCCGGAAGCTGCACCGGTGTAGGTGTGGTCGTGGTGGTCGAAACGGACGACGCCGATGGTGAGGTGGACTTCTTCGCCGACTTCATCTTGTGCGGAGGCGATGGAGTA
>NZ_JBQCVF010000090.1:0-6391 GCF_051962515.1 Neisseria sp. P0009.S007
ATGGCGGTTTGCAGGGCGGGTTTGATGTCTTCGGTTTTGATTTGGTCGAAACGGGGTTCTTCGCCCAAGTGGAGCAGGACGTTGTCGCTCATATGGTTTCTCCTGAATAAGATGGATTCAGACGGCCTTGTGGCCGTCTGAAAAGAAAACGATAGGCGTTATATGGTGGCAGACAGGCAGAATTAAAGTGTCCTGCCTTCCTGTCGGCCAATCTTATTCTGCGCCGCGCGGATTGGCGTGCAATGGCGCAGCCAGCTCGAGGCGCATGGTGGTGCCTTCTGGGGCATAAACCGCATTGGCAACATTGGTTTGCAGGGATTCGGCAAACGAGCCGCGATACACTTTTGCGCCTTGGTGGGTCAGGTTGGATTGCACGTCGACGTACACTTCTCCGCCGATTTGACGCCAGAGGTAGCAGAAGGTGTAGTCTTCAGACAGGTAGCGTTTGCTTTCGGGATCGACCATGCAGTCGAAGAAGCGGTAGTGCAGGCCTTTGTTTTCCGGGCTGTAGTCGCTGTCGGAGACGTAGTTCAACTCGGGGTAGGCCTCTATCATTTTTTCAAATACGCTGCGTTTGATAACCATGAAGCCGGTTGGCGCGTCATGGACTTTCATAAAACCGTCTTCATCGACTTTCAATACGATTTCACCGTTTTCATCTTTGTCGTTGGTGTTGACGGTGTAAGAAGTGTACATACGCTCAAAATCGGCTTGGGTCATGCCGGCCGGAAGGCCTGCTTTCGGCCAGTTTTCGCGTTTGAGCGGATAAACGCCGGCTACAACGTCTTTATCGGCCAAGAGCAGGCGGTAGAATGAGTCGGGAGAGAAGCCGATGTCGGAGTCAATCCAGAATAAATGCGTCCATTCTTTGTTTTCCAAAAATTTGGCCACGCAGTTGTTGCGCGCGCGCGTAATCAGGCTTTCGCCGCGCTGCATCATTACTTGCAGCGGCAGGCCGAGGGAGGCGTTGGTGTGGACGATGTTCAGAAGCGAGAGGGTGTAGTTGTGGAAATATTTGCCGTCATGGCTGGGGGTCATAATGACGGGATACATTTCGGCAAGGGCTGATTCGGGCAACATGACTTTTCCTTATTGTTGATTGTGAACTTCATTATTGTAAGGGATTTAATTGTATCAATAAACAAACCGTACTATTTTGTTTGGTTGATCAGTCGGTATTGCGTGCGCAAAAATTCGTCTAAGACGGCCTGTTGTATTTCCAGCCGTTTGGAAACGGGGGAGGCGAAGCGTACGATGATGTGGTACACCTTGTCATCATGCGGCACGCGGGACACGCGCGGCTGGGCGGCGGGGGTAATAAAGAGTTTTTGCGCTTGAACGTTTTCCAAATATTGTTGGATAACGGGAACATAGGCTGCGCACAAGGGCTCAAGAACGGCTTTCAGACGGCCTATGATTTCGTCCGAATCCAAATGAATCGGCACGGGGATTTCCACCGTATGAATCACATAATTGCCCAAAATATTGTCGCGGCGCACGGTGTGGCTCAGAAGCAGGCTGTTGGGAAACGAGAGCGTTTTGCCGGAAAGTTGGCCGATCAATGGATTAGGGCCGATTTGCATCATCAGCGTGTTCAGCATATTGATATCGACCACCCGTCCGCGCAGGCCGTTGATTTCGATGTAGTCTCCGATGGAGTATTGTTTGGTTACCGAGCGCAGGATGCTGCCGGACAAACACATAATCAGCTCTTTGGTTGCCACCACAATCGCCGCGGCCACTGCAAACATCGACAAGGCCAAAGTTTGAATCTGCGCCGCCCAAATCATCGCCAGCCCGAGCAGGATCAGCAACATGGTCACGTTGCGGCTGAACACCAGCGAGCGGCGTTTGTTTTCAATGCTCAAATCCGGATGGCTGCGAAAATGCGCCGAGAGCAAAATGCTGCGCCCGGCAATGACGGCCACAATCATCAATACCGACATCAATGCCGATTTAATGATTTCTTCACTGACAGGCAAAGCGTTCAGCCATTCATGCATGGTGTTCCACATAATCCTGTTTCCTTTCCCTTCTTAGGCCGTCTGAAAACCCACGCGTTCAAAAATTTCTGCCGCACACGCTTCCGATACCGCAAACAAAGTTGCCACGCTGCCCAAAGCCCGTTGCGTAGCCGCACTCAAATCATCACGGCACACTTCGCCCAGCCACTCAACCGGCCGCACCAGCGACATTTTTTCATCGTCCCATTGCGGACAATGTACCGCGCCGCCCGTAATCCTGCCGACCCGATAACGGCGCAAAGCAGGCGAGTAGGTCAGTACGGCATCTCCATCAGCCAATTCGTTGACAAACCGCCACACCTGAGCCGCGCCCGATTGCGCCGTTCTCAACTTCACATCCGGTACGGCCGAACGGTAAATATCGGTCAGCTCCTCACGGCCAAAACCCTTGGCCGCCGCTTCGGCCAGCATAGGCCAGGCCAATGCCGCAACACCGCGTTCAAAAAATACATCATAAAGCGCACCTTGCGTGCTGCGAACCATATAAAGTTTGGCTTGTTTTCCCATTACAGTACCTGTTTGTTTGAAGGATTCATCCCTTTGTTTCCATGTTACCTGTTACGGCTGAAAAATTCGATATTTTACATTGCCGGAAGGGTTTGAAGTTCTCGCTGAAAATAAATGAATTATAGATGAAAGGCCGTCTGAAAAATAAAATAGGCTTATATATCAACAGATGATATAGCGTAACAATATATTAATAACTGTAAAATTATTTACGTTTGCATCAAAAAAAGATAAGATGGAATAATCAATCGAGAAAGATTGCTATTCACTGAACATTAGGAGAGAAAAATGACCTGTAAAACCCACGAACATCATGACCACGTTCACAGCGCAAACTGCGGCCACACTGCCATCAAACACGAAGGCCACGTCGATTATCTGCACGACGGCCACCTGCACCATGAGCACAACGGCCACTACGACGAGCATGCTCTGAGCGTCAATGAAACCAACCCTGACGGCTGCCATCCGGTTGACACCTGCCACGGCCACGTTCACGGCGAAGGTTGCGGCCACGAAGCCGTACCGCACGGCGATCATGTTGACTACATCGTCAACGGCCGTCTGCATCACCAACATGGCGACCACTGCGACGACCACGGCCCGGTTGAAATCGTTAAATAAAACTGTTTTTCAGACGGCCTTTAATATGGAGCATCTGTAGGGAAAGGGGGGGTATTTTCACCCCCTTTTCATATATATTGTCGTACCCTACACTAAAACAGCCATTATTATGTTTGACATCATATTTGTATTGGTATTCGGCAGGCTCCAAGCCTCCGGAACACTGAATTTTCCCGATAGGCTTTATCCCATCTGGAAATGGGCGCTAGGCGCAGGCATGCTTTATGCCACGATAGGGACAATGCTGGGATACGCTTTCTCCGGTTCCTTCTCCCTAGTCAGCTTTTTGCTGATTATTGCCTTGTCATCAACCTGGTTCTCTCTGTATTTCAAACTGTTGCGGCTTACCGCCTCAAAAACTGTACTGAACCAATGTATTTACTGGGTGCTGGGTATTGTTTCGGCATTGTCGTTCCCCTTTATTGTGGGCTACTTTTCCCTATTGGCCAAAGGCTTTGTACAATAAACTTTTCAGATAATCTCCCTATACAATAAGGTCGTCTGAAAGCCTGAATCTTTATCTGATTTATGTTTTTAAAGCGCTTTTTAAATTAAAGGCCGTCTGAACGTATAGTTTCAGATGGCCTTTAGTTTTACCAATTCACGCGGACGGCCCTGCTGCCGAGCAATGTTTCCAGTTCGTCAAACAAGGCGGTGCTTGGCGTTACCATCCATTTTGGCGCAATTTTCAATTTGCCTGATGCTTTGCCGTTGCTGTACGACAGTTGCAGCGGAATGTGCGACGTGTCGGGCAGGCGGTGGGCGGTGAGGATGGCGGCGAGGCGTGCGATATCGTGGCCGGGGGCGAGGACGAGGCTGAGGCTGCGGGCGTAGCGTTCGCGCGCCATTTGCAGGGTCATGACTTGGTTTGCCATAATGCGCAGACCGTCGCCGCCGCCGTAGTCGTCGCGGCTGACTTTGGATTCGATAATCAGCACTTGGTCGGATTTGAGGTAGTCGGCGCAGTTTTCCAGCGTGTGGCCGCTGACCATGATTTCCACCAGACCGCTCAAATCTTCAAGGCTGACGAAGGCGATTTTGCCGCGTTTGCCCATCATGGTGCGCACAGCGGTAACGAATCCGGCGAGGCGTACGCTGTCTTGCGGTTTCAGACGGCCCAATTTGGTCGGGGCGATTTGGCGGACTTCTTGGGCATACGGGCCGAACGGGTGGCCGGACAGGTAAAAGCCGATGACGGTTTTTTCTTCGGCGAGTTTTTCCGATTCGCTCCACATGGGCGCGTCGATGAGCTGCACCGGTTCAATGGCGTCTTCCATCATGTCGAAAAGTCCGCCCTGATTGACGTTGGCGGCTTTTTGGTCGGCGTTGCTCATGGCAAGGTCGATGTTCGCCAAGAGCATGGCGCGGTTGGGCTCGATGCTGTCGAACGCGCCGCCGCGTATTAGGGCTTCGAGGGTGCGGCGGTTCATGTGTTCTTTGCCGACGCGCTCGCAGAAGTCCAAGAGGCCGGTAAACTTGCCGCCACTTTGCCGCGCGGCGATGATGGATTCGACGGCGGCTTCGCCCGTGCCTTTAATCGCGCCGAGTGCGTAGCGGATTTTCATGTTCGGATACGGCGTGAAGCGGTAGTCGGATTCGTTGATGTCGGGCGGCAGGAACTCGATGCCGTTGGCGCGGCAGTCGTCGTAGAAATGCTTGAGCTGGTCGGTGTTGTCCAATTCAGACGACATGGTTGCCGCCATAAATTCGGCAGGATAATGGGCTTTGAGCCATGCGGTCTGATAGGAAATCAGGGCGTAGGCTGCGGCGTGGGATTTGTTGAAACCGTAGCCGGCGAATTTTTCCATGTAGTTGAAGATTTCGTCGGATTTTTCGCGCGAAATGCCTTGTTTTGCCGCGCCTTCGGCGAAAATTTCGCGGTGTTTCACCATTTCTTCGGGCTTTTTCTTACCCATGGCGCGGCGCAACAAGTCTGCGCCGCCGAGCGAGTAGCCGCCGATAATCTGCGCCGCCTGCATTACTTGTTCCTGATACACCATAATGCCGTAGGTCGGCGCGAGGATGCCTTCGAGCAGCGGGTGGATGTATTGGAATTCCTGTCCCTTCATGCGCGCGACGAAGTCGGGGATGTTGTCCATCGGGCCTGGGCGGTAGAGCGACACGAAGGCGATGAGTTCTTCAAACTTGGTCGTGTGCGCCGTTTTCAGCATTTTTTTCATGCCGGTCGACTCGAACTGGAAGACGGCGGTGGTGTTCGCATCGCGGAAGATTTGGTAGGCAGCTTGGTCGTCAAGCGGAATCTTGCCGACATCGACAATATCGCCGGTGGTGTTTTTGATGTTGTTCTGCGCCATTTCGATAATGGTCAGGTTGCGCAGACCCAAAAAGTCGAACTTCACCAAACCCACGTCTTCCACGTCGCCCTTGTCGTACATGGATACGGGCGAGGCGGATTCGTCCGCCTGATACACGGGGCTGTAATCGGAAATCTTGCCCGGCGCAATCAACACGCCGCCCGCGTGCATACCCAAACCGCGCGTCAGGTCTTCCAGCTTTTTCGCCAGCGTAATCAGTTCGTCCGCTTCTTCCGCTTCAATCAATTCCTGAATCTGCGGCTCGGCCTCCATGGCTTTTTCCAAACTCAGGGGTTTGTTGGCTTCCAACGGAATCAGTTTGGACAGTTTGTCGCACAGCATAAACGGCAGTTCCAGCACGCGTCCGACGTCGCGAATCACCGCTTTGGACGACATCGTGCCGAAGGTGACAATCTGGCTGACCGCTTCCGCGCCGTATTTCTCGCGCACATATTCAATCACGCGGCCGCGGTTTGCCTGACAGAAGTCCACGTCAAAGTCAGGCATGGAAACGCGTTCAGGGTTTAAGAAACGCTCGAACAGCAACGCGTATTTGAGCGGATCAAGGTCGGTAATCTTCAATGAATACGCCACCAGCGAACCTGCGCCCGAACCACGGCCCGGTCCCACCGGACAGCCGTGTGTTTTCGCCCAGTTGATAAAGTCTTGTACGATAAGGAAATAGCCGGGGAATTTCATCTGGATGATGATGTTCAGCTCAAAATCCAAACGTTCCTGATATTCCGGCATTTTTGCCGCACGCTCCGCCTCGTCTGGATAAAGCTGAACCATGCGTTCCTGCAAACCCTCGTTGGAGAGTTTCACCAAATAATCATCCAGCGACAGGCCGTCCGGAGTAGGGAAGAGCGGCAGGAAGTTTTTGCCCAATGTGATGTGCAGATTGCAGCGTTTGGCAATTTC
>NZ_JBQCVF010000090.1:6491-9010 GCF_051962515.1 Neisseria sp. P0009.S007
AGGCCGTCCGGAGTAGGGAAGAGCGGCAGGAAGTTTTTGCCCAATGTGATGTGCAGATTGCAGCGTTTGGCAATTTCTACCGTGTTTTCCAAGGCTTCGGGCAAATCGGCAAAACGTTCGGCCATGGTTTCCGGCGGAATGAAAAACTGGCTCGGCGTAAAATCGCGCGGACGTTTTTTGTCCGTCAGTACCCAGCCGCCTGCGATGCACACACGCGCCTCGTGCGCGTTGAAATCATCGCTGCTCATAAACTGGGTTGGATGCGTTGCCACTACCGGTAAGCCCAATTCTTCCGCCAGTTTCACGCTGCCCGAAACGCAAGCCTCCCATTCAGGGCGTTCGGGCAGGCGTTGCAGCTCTAAATAAAACGCATTGGGGAACCACGCCGCATATTTCAACGCTGCCGCACGCGCCGCGTCTTCATTGCCGTTCAAGAGATTCACGCCCACTTCGCCGTAATGCGCGCCACTCAAACAAATCAAGCCGCTGTTGTCGCCGTTTTCCAGCCATTCGGGATTGAGTTCCGCATGATGGATATTGCGGTCTTTACCGACATAGGCCTCCGTCAAAAGCTCGCTCAAGCGCAGGTAGCCCGCATCGTTGCGGATAATCAGCATGGCGCGGAACGGCTTGTCGGGCGCATTCGGATTGCCTATCCACACATCCGCCGCGCCGATGGGCTTAATCCCTGCACCGCGGCAGGCTTTATAGAATTTCACCAAGCCGAATTCGTTCATCAAATCGCTGATGCCCAAAGCAGGCAAACCGTATTCCTGCGCTTTGGCAATCAGTTTTTTTATCCGCACCATACCGTCGGTAATCGAGAATTCGGTATGCAGGCGCAGGGGGATGTAGGTCGGCTCGGTCATGGCAAAATCGGCGTGAACAATAAAAGGCGTATTGTAGCAGGGTTGGCAGCTAAAGGCCGTCTGAAAACTAAATGTAATGGGGTTGGATAAAGCAAATAAAACATAAGGGGGCTTTCTTTCAGACGGCCATGTTAAAATATCGCTATTATTGAAGAGGATTAAATGATGGAAGCGACAGTTTATCTTGAAGACAATGAATACATCGCTTTGTGCGACCTTTTGAAACTGGCTGGCCTTGCCGAAAGCGGCGGACAGGCAAAAGCGTTTATCGCCGAAGGGCTGGTATTGCGCAACGGCGAAACCGAAACCCGTAAAACCGCCAAAATACGCGGCGGTGAAGTGATTGAATTTGACGGCGCACGCTTGGAAATTGCCGATGGATATGACCCTGAAGAATAAAGCCGAAGCCATCTTGGGCGAACCTCTTTTAGACGAACCCGTTCGTCCCGAATCGTGGGAATGTTGCGGCAGCGAATGCGACGATGCCTGTATCCAGACAATGTATTGGGCGGAAAAAGCCCGATATGACGCGCAACAGCGGAAGTTGAAAGAAGCAGGTTGGATAGACGGCGAAGATGGTGCAAAGGCCGTCTGAAAATGATTGGGCTTGATAGGAGCTGTGTTTCAAACAATGCTGCATTAAAGCCAATGCCGTCTGAAAGTTTCAGACGGCATTGGCTTTTTTAAAGTTTAAATTAAGATTGTGTTACCTCGGAAGCGGTTGCATTTTCAGGTGTGCCAGGTGCAGCATCGGCAGGAGCCTGATAATCTGTATTTTGCGATGAAGAGGGCTCGGCATTGTCATGTTTATGATGCTTATCATGTTTACCAAAGTGTCGTTTGTCCTGATCGTCATCTTGTGCTACTGCCAATACTTTGCCGTTTTGAGCATCAACCAAAGCTTCGTATTCGACGCCGTCTTTCAAGATTTCTACTTTGTAACGGCCGCCCAAATGTTGTTTGTATTTGTAATCGACATCTTTAACGACGCCGCCCACTTCTGCTACCGCTGCTGCGGCTGCTTGCTGGCCGGAAACCTTTGCGAACATACCTTCTTTGAAAGCCATGGTACCTGCCGCACCGGCAACGCCCAAACTTGAAGCAATAATACCGGCAATGATGAGTTTTTTTGAAATAAAAGCGTTAATGCGTTTCATGATTTTCTTTCCTACTGTGTTGTTGAACGATGAATGTATTCTATGCCTCAACAATTAGCTGAACATGAGCAAAACGCTAAGATGTGTAATGGGTTGCAATACTAAAATTAACACTTTAATAATAATGGAGATCGAAGCCGCGCTTTCAGACGGCCTTGCTAATATGTTGTGATGGCATATTTGGCGGGGATTGTGGTTTGCGTGTGAAAACAAAAAAGCGTGATGAAAAAAGGGCATGTGTGAGACATGCCCCGGATTAAATGGTAAACGCGATGGTGAGAAACCAAATGACGGAATAAGATTTGCGGTTGGTCAACTTATCTTATTCCGCCTTGTTTTACAATCATTCAGGCGATGCTTCGCCTGCAAGATTCTTGATTTCTTCGCGATGCGCGTCAAACCATGAACCGACCACCTGATTGACTTCGTCCATGCCTTGTTTTTTCAGGCTGGAGAACAGTTGAACGCTGATTTTTTGACGCTCAGTGTAGGG
>NZ_JBQCVF010000091.1:0-8925 GCF_051962515.1 Neisseria sp. P0009.S007
CTGATGGAAGCGCGTTTTGCCGCTTCGCTGTTGGGGAAGCTTTGTATCAGTTTGCGCCATGTGCTGCGGGCGATGTCTTTTTGTTGCAGTTTGTATTGGCATTGGCCGATGCTGTACATGGCATCGGGAGCTTGCGGGCTGTTGCGGAATCGGTTGGCGTAGCGGTTGCCGATTTCGATAACGGATTCGCAGTTGCCCAGACGTTGTTGGCTTTGCAGGAGCAGGTACATATTGCGGCGGGCAATTTCGCTGCCATTGCCGCCGTCAGCCTCTTTCAAAATGGCCACTGCGGCGGAATAGTTGTTACGCTGATAGTATTTTTGCGCCTGATTATAAAGGCGTAATTCGTTTTGTGCGGCTGAGTCTGTTTCAGACGGCACGCCGCCGCCATTTGCCAAATAGTTCATTTTCAGCTTGCGGTCGTCCAATCGCTGGGCTTTGGGATTGGAAGCAGAAGTAGTCGGACGTTTGATAGTCCGTTGTTGTTCCAATGTGTGCAAGCGTTGATTTAATTCTTCAACCGTGCGTTCCAGTCGGGCAATTTGTATACCTAAGTGGTCAATCTGGGTTTGTGCGTCCAAACGCGGATAGGGAATACTTTTTTCAGGCAAAGGCTCACGCGGAATATCCGGCAGGACGAAGTTAGGATTATCGGCTGGTTGAAGAGGATGGGAAACGGCGCACGATGTGGCCAATAGAGTAAGCGGCAAAAGAAACAGGGAATGTGATAATGTTTTCATCGGATTGTGTCGTTTTATTTTTTTAGTAGCAGTGTCAAACCGTCGCCGACAGGCAGGGTAATGGGAATAATGCGTGTATCGCGCGGCAGATTTTGGTTGAAATGGCGCAGGATATCCAAGCTGGGCGGATCATTTTCGGCAGCTTCATTCATGACGCGCCCACCCAACAAGATATTGTCGATGGCAATCACGCCGCCACTCCGTACCAGTTGCAAACAGCGTTCGAAATATTTTGGCGTAGGCGGTTTGTCGGCATCGATAAGTGCCAAGTCGTAGCTTTCTGATTCTCCTTGCGCAATCAAATCGTCCAAAGTCAGCAAAGCCGGTTGCAGATGAAGCGAGATTTTATGCGCTACGCCTGCTGCCTGCCATGTTTCGCGGGCAATATCGGTAAAGGTTACATTAATGTCGCAAGCCGTGATTTTGCCGTCTTCGGGGAGGGTAAGCGCCATGGCGGCGCTGCTGTAACCGGTAAAGACGCCAACTTCCAAATATTTTTTGGCATTCAATAATTTGGACAACCACACCAACATGGCCGCCTGCTCTTGGGCGATGGCCATCTTTCCCAGACGATGTGATTGGGTACGCTCGCGCAATGCGGTCAAAACGGGATGTTCGGATTGACCGATGCTGTTAAGGTAATGTTGTAATGCCGGATCGGTATTGTGTGTGTTGGTCGTCATGCCGATACGGGATTAGTCTTGATAGTAGGTGTACGGTTTTTTGTTGACTTTGGCCGCTTCAAATTCGGCCTGCTCTGTCGGATTGAGGGTAACATCCCACAGCAAATG
Organism: Neisseria sp. P0009.S007; assembly: GCF_051962515.1. Lineage (NCBI taxonomy): Bacteria > Pseudomonadati > Pseudomonadota > Betaproteobacteria > Neisseriales > Neisseriaceae > Neisseria > Neisseria sp. P0009.S007. The sequence continues at coordinate 1,532 of NZ_JBQCVF010000091.1, forward strand.
GCGGTTTTCGAGGCGTTGTGCTTCCATTTCGGGATTGTCTTCCATGAGTTTGTCTAGGAATTGGGTAGCTTCGGATTTGTAGTGGTACATGATGTTCTGCCTGCATCGTTGTCAGACCGTCATTATAGCCGATATTTTTTGCCAATACGCTAATTAATCGAACTTCCATAAGGTATAATGGCACGTCTTTTTTAGGCCGTCTGAAGCCTTTGCTCAATGTTTTGCCCCTTCTGCGACAGAATATTGTGCAAAGGCTTAAGCCAGACAAGTTTCAGACGGCCTTTTTTATTGTGAAAAGAGCTGCTTATGTTAAAAAAATGGCTGCATAAAGTGTTGCCTAAAAAACACGTCAAATCGTTGCCCGAAAAGGAAATTATCCCGCTTGAGCAACACGGTATCCGCGCGGATATGTTGAGCTTTGCCGCAGAGAAAATTGCCAAACGCCTGCATGAAGCCGGTTTTCAGACTTATGTTGTAGGTGGGGCCGTTCGGGATTTGTTGCTCGGGGTCGAGCCCAAAGACTTTGATATCGCAACCGATGCCACGCCGGAGCAAATCCGCAAAGTATTCCGCCGCAGCCGCATTATCGGCCGCCGCTTCCAAATCGTTCATGTGATGATTGGTCCTGAAACCATTGAAGTGACGACGTTCCGCGGTGGCGATAAGGTTCAGCAAAATGCGCAAGGCCGCATTATGAAGGACAATACTTACGGCAGCATTGAAGAAGATGCCATGCGTCGCGACTTTACTTGTAATGCGCTGTATTACGACCCGATTAAAGAGGAGATTTGGGACTTCCATCAGGGCGTGGCTGATGTTGCCGATAAAAAATTGGTGATGATAGGCGATCCTGCCGAACGCTATCAGGAAGACCCAGTCCGTATTCTTCGTGCCGTCCGTTTGTCGGGCAAGTTGGGCTTTGAAGTGGAAGAGCAAACGGCTTTGCCAATTGCAGAATATGCAGGCCGTCTGAAAAATGAGCCTGTGGCCCGTCTTTTTGACGAAATTCTGAAAATTCTGTTTTCCGGTTATTCTCGTGCCTGTTTGAAAAGGCTAAACGAGTTGGGTATTCCCGAAGGCATCCATCCGCTTTTAGATGCCTTGAAAACTGCCGAAGCGGCTGAAAACCGTATGATTATGTTGGCCTTGAAAAATACCGACGAGCGTATCCGTGCGGATAAGTCCGTTTCCGTCGGTTTCGTATTGGCGGCAGTATTGTGGCCGACACTAAACGCCATTTGGCAACGCAATCAAAGCCATGGTCAAAAACCTGTCCCTGCGCTGATGGATGCGATGAACACCATGCGCGATACGGTGGAGAAAGGTTGGGGCGTACCGCAAAGATTCTCTGCAACCATGCGTGAAATCTGGCAATTTCAGCCGCAATTCGACAATATGCGCGGTGCGCGCCCGTATCGTCTGTTGGCTCAAGCCCGTTTCCGTGCCGCTTATGACTTCCTGATTTTGCGTAGCGAAGTTGGCGAGGTTGATAAAGAGATGGCTTCTTGGTGGACAACTTTCCAGCATGCCGATGAGGAAACCCGTCAGCAAATGACTGCGGCCAATGAGCGCAAACGTCAGAAACAAAGTGGATCAACTGACGGCAAACCCAAACGTCGCCGCCGCCGTCCAAAAAAGAAAACCACTGAGGCTGAATAAAATTTAAGGCCGTCTGAAACCATTAAATCTTTTGAGATTTGGTTTTCAGACGGCCTTTTTGTATTTTAATAAAAACCGCAGGTCTTTCAACCTGCGGTTTGCTTTTACGATTTGTTTTCTTCGCTGTCGAGGAAGCTGCGGAGGCGGTCGCTGCGGGTAGGATGGCGCAGCTTGCGCAGGGCTTTGGCTTCGATTTGACGGATACGTTCGCGGGTTACGTCAAATTGTTTGCCGACTTCTTCCAAAGTGTGGTCGGTATTCATATCGATACCGAAACGCATACGCAACACTTTGGCTTCGCGCGGGGTCAGGCTTTCGAGGATTTCTTTGGTTACTTCGTGCAGGCTGGTGTACATCGCAGCTTCTGCCGGCGCAACGTTGTTGGCATCCTCGATGAAGTCGCCCAAGTGCGAATCGTCGTCGTCGCCAATCGGTGTTTCCATGGAAATCGGCTCTTTGGCGATTTTCATGATTTTGCGGATTTTGTCCTCCGGCATTTCCATCAACTCGGCCAGTTTGGCGGAATCAGGTTCTTCACCGGTTTCTTGCAGGTATTGGCGCGAGATACGGTTCATTTTGTTGATGGTTTCAATCATGTGAACCGGAATGCGGATGGTACGCGCTTGGTCGGCGATGGAACGGGTAATCGCTTGACGGATCCACCATGTGGCGTAAGTCGAGAACTTGTAGCCGCGACGGTATTCGAATTTGTCCACCGCTTTCATCAGGCCGATATTGCCTTCTTGAATCAAATCCAGGAACTGCAAGCCGCGGTTGGTGTATTTTTTAGCAATGGAAATAACCAAACGTAAGTTGGCCTGAATCATTTCCTGTTTGGCTGCTGAGGTTTCTTTCTCGCTCAGCACCATGTTTTTGTTGATTTCTTTCAACTCTTCGATGGAAATGCGGGTTTCGGTTTCCATATTGGCCAGCTCGGCTTGTTTTTCTAGGATGGCGTGGCGGAAACGATCCAATGCGTTTGCCCATACACGGCCTTTGGCTACTTCTTTTTCAACCCATTCCAAATCGGTAATAGCAGGCAGGAAGTTTTCGATGAAGTAGTCGCGTTCCATACGTACGCGGTCGATACAGATATCGCGGATTTCGCGTTCGAGTTTGCGGATGTTTTCAACGCGACTGCGTAGGTTGCTGCTCAAATTTTCGATTTGACGTGTGGCAAAACGGACTTCTAACAGTTTGTTGGCAATGGCATCGCGGTGTTTCAGGTAGTTGGCGTGCTGACTGCCGTGTTTTTCCAACTGCTTGATCATTTTGCCGTATTCGCTCTCGATAAAGGCGAAGTGTTCCAAAACTTTTTGTTTCAGTTCGGCTAAATGGGCGGCGGATATGGCTTCAGAGTCGTTACCTGAATCGTCTTCATCTTCCTCGTCGCCATCTTCATCATCGCTATCGGTTTCACCTTCTTCATCATCAGGTTTGGCATTTTCCAAATGACCTAAGCCCAATTCGTTCAACAAAACTTCATTAGGGTCGATGATGGCTTCAACGACCTCATCCACACGGATTTCGTCGTTGCGGACTTGCTCGATCAACGCCAGAATTTCGGCAATCGAACCCGGGCAGGCGGAGATTGCCTGCACCATGTTTTTCAGTGCATTTTCGATTTTTTTGGCGATGATGATTTCGTCTTCACGCGTCAACAGATCGACTTGCCCCATTTCACGCATATACATACGCACAGGGTCGGTTGTGCGGCCGAATTCTGAATCTGCGCTGGAGAGTGCTGCTTCGGCTTCTTCAACAGCATCGTCGTCGGTCATGGCGGCGGCGTTGTCGCTCAAGAGGATGTCTTCAGCATCGGGGGCTTGCTCGGTTACTTGGATGCCCAAGCCGGAAATCATGCTGACGATGTTGTCGATTTGTTCGGCATCGGACATATCGTCGGGCAGAGCGTCGTTAATTTCAGAATAAGTGATGTAGCCGCGTTCTTTACCCATGATAATGAGTTGGCGCAGACGCGCGCGCTGCTCTTCGATACTCAAGGGACGGTTGTCATCTTGGTCTTGGTATTCTTCGTAGTTTTGGTTTTTAGACATGGATTGCTCTCTAGGTTGATAGGATGCCGACGGTTTACGGTGATGTGGCCGTACCTGAAGGCGGAGCAGAGCTTTTTGTTGTGAAATCAGATTTCACTTTAATACTCTGAGGCTGTCTGAAAATATTACAGATGGAGTGTTCTGCGTGTCATGTTTCGCAGCGTGTGTTTAGATTGTTCAGACGGCCTGAGGGGTTAGTTTTGCTTTGCCGTCAAAAGCGACAGCAATAGTCTTTTTTCATTTTCAGTCAAACCAGTTTGAATACTTTTTTGCTTTAAAGTTTCGATTTGACTGTATTTTAATTCATTTAACAACTTTTTCATGCCGATTTGGAAACTTTCGCAATCTTCTTCGTTATCCCCTTCCATTTCTTCAGAGTGAAGGGTCGATAAAAAGATTTGATTGACGGTTTCCTCATAGGGCGAACCGCGCATATATTCAAACACTTGTGCAGTTGCAGGAGTCGTGTCGTGATGCTTGATGGTTTCGGCCAAATTGGCAAGGCAGGCAAAATCGCCGCTTAACGCCAGATAATCGGGCAGGTCTATATATGAAGCCCAAGCCGGATTTATCAAGAGGCTTCGTATCTGTCTTTGAACCAGTGTCAGCATGGTTGGCTGTTTGACAGAAATAGGCGGCAGTTTGTAACTTTTTTGTTTGACGTGCCGCTTGGGCGCTTCTTGTCCGAGTAACTGGGCGAGGTTGTCAGGATCAATACCCACCAACTCACTAAGTTTTTGTTTCAGGAGATAGCCCAATGCCGGCGCGGTAATTTGCGCTAAAAGCGGAGAACTGGTTTTGACCAATTCTGCTTTGCCTTCTTGCGTATTGAGGTTGAGGCCGTCTGAAAGATGTTCCCAAAAGTATTCCGATAGGGGCTTGCTTTGGTTTAACAAGGCATCTTCAAATTGAGCCTTGCCATAGGCACGGATGTAGCTGTCTGGGTCGTGTTCTTCGGGTAGGAATAGAAAATGCAGCGATTTATCGTCTTTTAATTGCGGTAACGCATTTTCCAGCGCGCGCCAAGCCGCTTTACGTCCCGCGCTGTCGCCATCAAAACAAAAATAAATACTGTCGGCCTGACGCATCAGGATTTTGACGTGTTCCGCCGTGGTTGCCGTACCCAAAGCCGCTACGCCGTAGCCGACGCCGAACTGCGCCAATGCGACCACGTCCATGTAGCCTTCGACCACCAAAATCCGTCCTGCCTCTTTTACGGCAGCACGCCCTTCATATAGCCCGTAAAGGTTTTTCCCTTTATCGAACAAAGGGGTATCGGGAGAATTCAGGTATTTGGGTTTGGAGTCATCCAATACGCGGCCACCAAAGCCGATGACCTGTCCGCGAGGATTGCGGATGGGGAACATAACCCGATGGCGAAAGCGGTCATAATGTTTGCCTTCGTTATCAATGACCATACCCGTATCCACTAACGCAGTATTCGGATAGGGTTGGAATACTTGCGCCAAAGGTTGCCAACCGTCAGGCGCATAGCCCAAACCATAATGCGCGATGACTTCCGCACTCAAGCCGCGCTTATCCAAATAAGCCTTCGCCACCGGATTGAATTTCAACTGTTGCGCATAAAAATCCGCCGCCGCCGCCGTCGTTTCTTCCAAAGTTTGTTGCTTTTTTTTACGTTCGGCACGGATTTCGGGGTTGTCTTCCTGCCCGCGAACTTTAGGCACTGTCATACCGACGCGATCAGCCAAAAACTGCACCGCCTCCGGAAACGACAGCCCCTGATGTTCCATCACAAAACCAATCGCCGAACCATGAGCCCCGCAACTGAAGCAATGGTAAAACTGCTTGGTCGGGCTGACCGAAAACGATGGCGTCTTTTCCTTATGAAACGGACAGCAGGCCATATAGTTCGCCCCGCCTTTCTTCAGCGGAACCTGTTCGTCGATAATATCGACAATATCGACTTTGGACAAAAGCTCGTCAATGAAATCAGATGGAATCATGGTTCGGCAGAAGAGGATGGACGGAAAATATTTCAGACGGCCTTATAAACAGACAAAGGCCGTCTGAAAATGGAATTTTAGATGAGGGTCGAGATGAGTTTTGTATTATAGCAAATAGTTGTAATACATGTGTCTTATCCTTTTGAGGTAGGGTATTAATAATCGTATTTCATTCGTTATTAAGATAGATATGATGTCGTTAAAGCAAAGGCCGGCTATAAGATATTCAGACGACCTTTGCTGTTGTCTTATTTTGCGATTCAGTTGCGCTTTCATGGTATGAATATGATAATGAACGTATATCCTCGGTTTTAGAAAGGTCGTTTCTCATGAAAGATTTTGCACGTTTGCTCAATCATCCCGATATTTCCTTTTCTCCGATTCCAGATGCCATTAAAGTTGATAACCCTGCAACAGGTGAGGCTTTGGCGTTTGTCCGTAAGACTGATTCAGACGGCCTGAAGCTTTTGATTCAAAAGGCAGAGGCGGCACAAAAATTATGGGCGGCAAAAACTGCGTTGGAGCGGGCCGATGTGTTGTGGCGCTGGTATTTTTTGATTAAAGAAAACAAAGAAGAACTCGCGCGTATCATGACGATGGAGCAGGGCAAAAGCCTGACTGAGGCGCGTGGTGAAATTGATTATGCGGCTTCGTTTGTGCGCTGGTTTGCGGAAGAGGCGCGGCGGATTGACGGCGATGTGCTGACAAGTGTGAAAGCGTCGCAAAAACTGGTTGTACTGAAACAGCCTGTCGGCGTTACCGCTGCGATTACGCCGTGGAACTTCCCGTTTGCGATGATTGCGCGCAAGGCTGCGCCTGCTTTGGCGGTGGGCTGTGCGATGATAGTTAAACCTGCATCGCTCACGCCTTTGAGTGCGTATGCATTGGTCGTTTTGGCTTATGAAGCCGGCGTGCCGCAGGATTTGTTGCCTGTTGTCAGCGGTAGTGCTTCGGAAATCAGCCATGAATTTGCCACGAATCCGACTGTGCGCAAAATCAGCTTTACTGGCTCAACCGAAGTCGGCGCGAAGATTTTTGCCGACAGCGCGGCAGACATTAAAAAACTCAGTTTGGAACTGGGCGGCAATGCGCCGTTTATCGTGTTTGACGATGCCAATTTGGACAAAGCCGTTGAAGGCGCTCTGGCCAGCAAGTTCCGCAACAGCGGTCAGACCTGCGTCTGCACCAACCGCGTTTACGCTCAATCCGGCATTTACGACGAATTTTGCAGCAAATTAAGTGAAAAAGTGGCTGCGCTCAAATTGGGCAACGGCTTGGATGAAGGCGTCAACCAAGGGCCATTGATTGAGGAAAAAGCGGTGGAGAAAGTCGAGCAGCACATCGTCGACGCGCTCTCCAAAGGCGCGGTTTGCCTGACTGGCGGCAAACGCAGCGCGTTGGGCGGAACATTTTTTGAGCCGACTGTTTTAAGCGGCGTTACGGCGCAAATGGCGGTAGCTCGCGAGGAAACCTTCGGACCTTTGTGTCCGGTGTTCCGTTTTGAAACCGAAGCCGAAGTTATCGAGGCTGCGAACAATACGGAATACGGTTTGGCAGCTTACCTTTTTACCTCTGACACCGCCCGTCAATGGCGCGTCGGCGAAGCCTTGGAATACGGCATGGTCGGCATCAATACGGGCTTAATCAGTAATGAAGTAGCACCGTTTGGCGGCGTAAAACGCAGCGGTTTGGGACGTGAAGGCAGTAAATA
>NZ_JBQCVF010000092.1:0-6722 GCF_051962515.1 Neisseria sp. P0009.S007
TAATCGATTTCGCTCACGCGGCTGCCGGGCAAGATGGCAAACACGGGCACGTCCGCAGGTACGCCCAGCTTCTGCCGTGCCGCCGCCCTATCCGCTTCCACCGGCATGGTTTGCGCCATCGGATGGCCGACAAACTCAGCCTTGCCGCCGGCATCGATATATAGCTGCGGTTCCATCGGAAATAGGCACAACACGCGGTTGACCTGATGTACGATTTTATTGACCCGTTCGCGCCGCCACGCCCAAACCGACGGGCTGACATAATGAATGGTATGAATGCCTGCCTGCTTGAGTTTTTCGGCCACGCCGAGATTAAAGTCCGGCGCATCGATGCCGATAAACACATCCGGCTTGAGGCGGAGCAAATCGTTCACCAGCCCTTTGCGGATTTTCAAAATCTGCGGCAGGCGTTTGATGACCTCAACAAAACCGCGCACCGCCAGCTTTTCCTGATCGTACAAACTCTCAAAACCCTCCGCCTTCATGCGCTCGCCGCCGATGCCGGTAAACCACGCATTCGGGCAACGCGCCTTAATGGCACGGATTAAATGTGCGCCGAGCAAGTCGCCGGAAGCTTCGCCGACGCTGATGGCGATAAGGGGGGAAGGATTGGAGTTCATATTGTTGAGGTTCGGAAGCTAAAAGATTTTGGGGCGGTCATTTGCCCAACCGTTTTCAGACGGCATCGACAGCAAACGGGCAGAAACCTGCCCTACTACGCGGATTTTTGCAATCCAAAGGCCGTCTGAAAAAGTTTCAGACGGCCTTCAATCCATCAATCAACGGATAATGCCGCGTGTGGATTGTGCAAAAAAGTCTTTAAATACCGCCAATTCGCTTTGGGTTTCGGCGCGTTTCAGAATCTCTGTCTTAGCTTCTTCAAACGGAATGCCGCGATGGTAAATGGTTTTATACGCATCTTTGACGGAGGCAATCTGTTCGGCAGTGAAACCGTTGCGGCGCATACCTTCGCTGTTGAGGCCGGCCGGTTCGGCGCGGTAGCCTGCAGCCATAAAGTACGGCGGTACGTCTTTGTGTACGCCGGCGGCAAACGCGGTCATGGCGTAGTCACCGATTTGGCAGAATTGGAACACCAGCGTGTAGCCGCCCAAGACGACGTAGTCGCCGATGGTAACGTGACCTGCAAGTGAGGCGTTGTTGGCGAAGATGGTATGGTTGCCGACCACGCAGTCATGGGCGAGGTGGCAGTAGGCCATAATCCAGTTGTCGTCGCCGATACGGGTTTCGCCGATGCCGGTAACCGTACCGAGGTTGAACGTCGTAAATTCGCGGATGGTGTTGCCGTTGCCGATAATCAGCTTGGTCGGCTCGTCGCGGTATTTTTTGTCCTGCGGAATTTCGCCGAGGCTGGCAAATTGGAAAATGCGGTTGTTTTCACCGATGGTCGTATGACCGTTGATGACGACGTGCGGGCCGATTTCGGTATTCGCGCCGATTTGCACATTGGGGCCGATGATGCTGTATGGGCCGACTTTGACGCTGGAGTCAAGTTCGGCTTTAGGGTCGATGACGGCGGTCGGATGGATAAGGGTCATGCTGTCTCCTTGCTGTCTGATACAGGTATTGCCTGCAAGATGCCGTCTGAACTTTCAGACGGCCTGTCCCATTCTTACACCACGCGTTTGGCGCACATAATCACGGCTTCAACGGCAACTTGGCCGTCGACTTTGGCAACGGCGTTAAATTTGCCGATACCGCGTTTGTTGGTCAGCAGCTCGACTTCAAAAACCAGTTGGTCGCCGGGGATGACTTGGCGTTTGAAACGGGCGTCGTCAATACCGGCGAAGAAGAAGAATTCGTTTTCTTTGCGGCCGCCTTCGCTGAGGATGGCGAGTGTGCCGCACGCTTGCGCCATGGCTTCGATAATCAGCACGCCGGGCATCACGGGCAGGTCGGGAAAGTGGCCTTGGAACTGCGGCTCGTTCATGGTGACGTTTTTAATCGCAGTCAGGGTTTTCATCGGTTCGAACGCAGTAATGCGGTCGAGTTGCAAAAACGGATAACGGTGTGGGATAAGTTTTTGAATGTCTTTGGCTTCAATCGGGAGTTGTACGTCCATGATGTTCGTCTTTCCTTGTTTGTATTGGGTTTAAACGTATTCGGATGCGGGGGCGCGGACTGTTTGCGCCGCCTTTAGGCTTCGTCGCTGTCGGCAAGCTGTTTCTCCAGCGTTTTGAGGCGTTTGTTCATTTCGCTCAAACGGTGGATATAAACGGCATTGCGCGCCCAGTCTTTGTAGCCCGACATCGGGAAAATACCGGCCAGATGCTGGCCGCTTTCGGTAATGCTGTGGGTAACGGATGTACCGCCGCCGATGGTGGTTTTATCGGCGATTTCGATGTGTCCGACCGTGCCGACGCCGCCGCCGATAATACAATAATTGCCGATGGTGACGCTGCCGGAAATACCGGTCTTGGCGGCGATAACGGTGTGCGAACCGATTTTGCAGTTGTGGCCGATTTGGACTTGGTTGTCGATTTTGGTGCCGTTGCCGACGGTCGTATCGCTCATTGCGCCGCGGTCGATATTGGTGTTCGAACCGATTTCCACATCATCGCCCAGCGTGACTGCGCCGGTTTGCGGGATTTTAAACCATGAATCTCCGGCGAAGGCCAAGCCGAAACCGTCCGCACCGATGACTGCGCCGCTGTGGATTTCGACACGGTTGCCCAAAGTACAGCCGTAATAGATGACGGAGTTGGGATGCAACACGACTTCATCGCCCAACGTGCAATCGTGTTGGACAACGGCATTGGCCAAAATACGGCAGCCCTCGCCCAATACGGCATTCGCTCCGATATAGGCATTCGCGCCGATTTCGCAGCTTGCCGGTACTTTGGCACTTGCCTCGACAACGGCGGTCGGATGTACGCCGCCCTGTGCTTTGACAATCGGCGAGAACAATCGTGCCACTTTGGCAAAATAAAGATAAGGGTCGGCAGCCACAATCAGGTTGCGGCCTGCAAATTCGTCTGCGGCTTTCGGCGACACAATCACTGCGCCTGCTTGGCTGTCGTGTACTTCGGCTTTGTATTTCGGATTGGCCAAAAAGCTGATGTGTTCCGTCTGCGCCTGATCCAACGGGCGGACGGCGGTAATGGCGATGTCTTCGCCTTTCCATTCGCCGCCGAGCTGGGAAACGATTTGGGACAGGGTGTATGCTTGTGAAGTCATGATAATCTGCCGTCAAGATGTCAGGCCGTCTGAAAGTTGCCGATTTGGGTTTCAGACGGCCTTAGGTTTGTCTGTATGGTCACATTCGCTGCCGAGCAGGGTCAGTGAGCGTTTAGGGCTTTGATAACGCTGTCGGTAATGTCGTAACGGCCGTTGACGTAAATCACGTCCTGCAAGATGAAGTCGTAACCTTCGCGCTTGGCCAAATCGACGATGACGCGGTTGGCATTTTGCTGGAGCGCGGCGAATTCTTCATTGCGGCGCAGGTTGTAGTCTTCTGCCAACTCAGCCTGCTGCTTGCGGAATTTCTGTACCAGATTACGCCACTTTTGGGTTTCCGCTTCCCTTTGGCTGTCGCTGAGCTTGTCGCCGCTCAGTTTTCGCTCCAAAGCCTCGCCTTCCTGTTGCAACTTTTGCAAGGCGGTTTGACGGCTTTTGAACTCTTTTTCCAAAGTCATCTGAATGCTTTGCGCCTGCTTGGATTCCTGATAAACGCGCTCGGTATTGATAAAACCGATTTTCTGCACTCCATCCGCCGCCGCTTGCGGCAACAGCACGAAACCCGGCAGGGCTACGGTGAGGACACGGAGGGTGTCGGCTATTTTACTCATGATAAAAATCCTTGCTTGAAAACAAACGGGCGGTTTGCAATAAGCTTGCCGCCAATCTGCCATGAGGCCGTCTGAAACGGACAAACCCGGTTTCAGACGGCCTAAACATCATCAGAATGTCGTACCGAGTTGGAATTGGAAGCGTTGGATTTCGTCGCCTTCTTTTTTCTTAATCGGATAAGCATAACTGAACTTCATCGGACCCAGCGGAGAGAGCCAAGTCACGGCAGCACCGGCAGAGTAACGCAATTCGTTTTTGAATGTCGATTTGTGCGTTGTGCCTACGCCATACACGTTTTGGAGCGCGCCGTTGGTGTAATAAGAATTGCTGCTGCTGTCGTTGTAAGTTTTGTCATCCCACACGCTGCCCGCATCGGCAAACAGGCTCAGACGGACGGTACGCGAATCTTTAATGCCCGGCATCGGGAAGAGCAACTCTGCGGAAACGTTGGCTTTTTTGTTACCGCCGTAGCTGATTTTCTCGCCGTATTCGTCATAGACTTTCGGGCCCAGCGTACCGCTTTCAAAACCGCGGACGGAGCCTAAGCCGCCGCCGTAGAAGTTTTCAAAGAACGGCATGGTTTTGGTTTTGCCGTAGCCGTTGCCATAACCGACTTCGCCACCCAGCATCAGCGTGAAATCTTTGCTCAATGGGAAGAACCAAGTTTGGTTGTGGGTCAAGGTGTAGTATTGCAGGTCGCTGCCCGGCAAGGCGATTTCGCCGTTTACGCCGGTCAGGTAACCGCGGGTCGGCCACAAGGCATTGTCGGTTTTGTTGCGGCCCCAGCCGATGGTACCTTTGTACAACCAGCCTTTGAAGTTACCCACGCCGCTGCCGTCGCCTTTACCGTATTGGTTGATAAAGTCAGCATAGCGTTTAGGCGCGCCTTTGTAGGTATTCACGGTCAGACGCTCTGCGGCCAAACCGAAGTTTACACGGTCATATTCGGTAACCGGAATACCGATACGCAAACCGCCGCCGAAAGTTGTAGTTTTATATTGTTTCGCGCTGGAAGAAGCTTTACGCGGGTCGTAAGACTTGCCGTAAAGGTCGTAGCCCAAGCTTACGCCGTCAGGTGTGAAGTATGGGTCGGTAAACGACAACGAGCCGTTTACTGTGGTTTTACTGCGGGAAGCGCGCAGGGCAACGGATTTACCCGTACCGAACAGGTTGTCTTGAGCCACGCCGGCAGACATCACCAAACCGGTATCCTGAACCCAACCTGCGCTCAAGTCGAGCGAGCCGGTAGAACGTTCGGTCAGGCTCATGTTCAGGTCAACTTGGTCAGGGGTATTGGCCACAGGAACCGCATCAAATTGAACGTTGTCGAAGTAGCCCAACAACTCAACGCGCTCTTTAGAACGTTGCAGTTTGGCAGAGTCGTAAGGCGCCGATTCCATTTGGCGCAACTCGCGGCGAATGACTTCGTCACGGGTTTTGTTGTTGCCGGTAATGTTGATTTCGTTCACATAGATTTTGCGGCCCGGCTGAACGGTCAGCACAAAATCAACGGTATGCGTTTCGGCATTGGGAATCGGTTGGACATTGATTTCGCTGAATGCGTAACCTGCCTGACCCATGCGGTTTTGGATGGCTTCGAGCGAATTGGACATTTGCGCGCGCTCGTACCATTTGCCCGGCTTCATGGTCAGCAGTTTTTCCAAATCTTCTTTCGGCACTTCCAGCGTATCGCCTTCGATGCGTACATTGCCCCAACGGAAGCGGTCGCCTTCGCTGACGGTTACTTTAATGGTTTGCTTAGTTTTGTCTTCGTTGGTTTGGATGTCGGTATCCAAAATGCGGAAGTTGAAGTAGCCGTTGTTTTGGTAGTAATTGGTGATTTTTTCCATGTCCTGAGCAAATTTTTGCTCATTGAACTGATTGCTCTTAGTGATCCAAGTCCACATACCACCTTCGCTCAGGGACATTTGTTTCAGCAGGCGGCGGTCGGAATAAACTTCGTTGCCTTCAAAGGAAATATCGGTAATCTTGGTAGATTTGCCCTCTTCGATGGCAATATCGATAGATACGCGGTTACGGGCGAGTTTGGTTACAGTCGGAGTGATTTGGACAGACTGTTTGCCACGGCTCAAATACTCTTCTTTCAAACCGGCAACGGCTTGGTTCAGCGTTGCTTGGTTGAAGTATTGGGATTGCGCCAAACCGAAGGCTTCAAGGTTTTTCTTGATGGCATCGTTTTGCAGCATTTTCGCGCCGGTAATATTGAGCGAGCTGATGGTTGGACGCTCAATCACGGTCAGCAGGACTTGATTGTCCATGGTTTCGACGCGTACGTCGTCAAAGAAACCGGTTGCGTAGAGTTTTTTGATGATTTCTTCACTGCGCGCATCATTGAAATTATCACCGACTTTAACGGGCAGGTAGTTGAAGACGGTACTCGGCTCGGTGCGCTGCAGGCCTTCGACGCGGATGTCCTGAATGGTAAAGTCAGCCAATGCCAGTGGAGACAGGCTCAATACCATTAAAGCGGAAGCAATCTGGTTCAGTTTCATAAATTATCCAAACAAACGGTTGATGTCATTAAAGAAAGCCACAGCCATCATCAAAAGCATGGCTGCCAGTCCGAAGCGCAGGCCGACTGCCTGTATGCGCTCGCTCAAAGGCTTTCCGCGTATCCATTCGGCGGTATAAAAAACCAAATGTCCGCCGTCTAAAACGGGGATGGGCAAAAGGTTCAACACGCCTAAGCTGATGCTGACCAAGGCCAGAAATTCGAGGTAGCTCTGCAATCCGAGTTTGGCGGATTGTCCGGCGACATCGGCAATGGTCAGGGGGCCGGAAATATGGTTCAAAGAGGCATTGCCCGTAACCAGTTTTCCGAAAAATTTGAGGGTCGTCCACGAATAGTTGACGGTTTTGTTCCAACCCAATTCAAAGGCTTGGGCAACGGAAGG
>NZ_JBQCVF010000092.1:6822-8725 GCF_051962515.1 Neisseria sp. P0009.S007
TTGTCAAAGGCGTAGGGCAAATCTGCTTCTGCCACCTCGCCTTCGCGCGTATCGACCATTTTAACGTAACCGCCCAGCGGAATCGGGGCAAGACACCACTCGGTATCGCCGCGTTTTCGGGTGAAAAAGGGCTTACCGAAGCCGACGGAAAAGCGCACGACTTTAACGCCGCACCAGCGGGCAACAATATAGTGTCCGAACTCATGCAGGCTGACCAAAATCAGAATGGCGACGATAAAGGCTAAAAAGGTTTGCAAAAAAATCCCCTGTATGGAATGTGATGATCAACGGATAAGGCCGTCTGAAAACCGATTATAAAGGCAGTTGTTCCATTTTGTCTGCCTAAATGCCAAGCGGTTGACGTTTCAGACGGCCTGTCATTGAAACTTTATTGTTTGCCGATAAAGGCTTCTGCCTGTCTGCGTGTTTGCGCGTCTTGCGCCAGCAGGCCTTCGATATCGTAACGGCCGTCTGAAAAATCTTGTGCAAGGCAGTGGGCAACGACTTTGGCAATATCGGTAAACTTGATGCGTTTATCTAAAAAAGCGGCCACGGCAACTTCGTTGGCGGCGTTCAACACACAAGGCGCGGCGCCGCCTGCATTCATTGCCTGATAGGCAAGTTTCAGACATGGGAAACGGTCAAAGTCAGGCTTTTGGAAGGTCAATGCGGACAATGCGCCGAAATCCAGCTCGCCCACGCCGGAGTCGATACGTTCGGGCAGGCCCAAACAATAAGCAATCGGCGTACGCATATCGGGATTACCCAACTGCGCCAATACCGAACCATCGCGATAACGCACCATGCTGTGTATCACGGATTGCGGATGAATGACGACTTCCAGTTTTTCCGTCGGACAGTTAAACAGCCAATGCGCCTCAATCAACTCCAAGCCCTTATTCATCATTGACGCGGAATCGACGGAAATTTTGCGACCCATGCTCCAATTCGGATGTTTGACCGCCTGCTCGGGCGTAATGCTGTCAAATGTACTTAAATCGGTGTTAAGGAAGGGGCCGCCTGATGCGGTCAGAATAATCGAATTGATACCGTGCTCATTCAGACGGCCTGTGTAATCCCTTGGCAATACTTGGAAGATGGCGTTGTGTTCGCTGTCAATCGGCAAGACGGTGGCGCCGTTTTGACGGGCGGTTTCCATAAACAATGCGCCGGAAACCACCAGTGTTTCTTTGTTTGCCAGATAAATGGTTTTGCCTTTTTGAGCGGCAGCCAAAGCCGACGGCAAGCCAGCCGCGCCGACAATGGCACACATCACGCCGCTGACTTCATCGGCAGAGGCGACATCAATCAAGGCTTGAGAACCATATAAAACCTGCGTATTGATGCCTTCTTGTTTGAGTTTCTTTTCCAACTCGGCCGCATGGTCAGCATCGCCGACAACGGCATATTCCGGGCGGAACTGTTTGCATTGTGCCACCAGCTTGTCCACCTGCCTATGCCCTGCCAGCGCGAACACGCGGAATTTTTCGGGATGGCGGGAAACAACGTCTAAAGTGCTTTCGCCTATGCTGCCGGTGCTGCCTAATATGGTCAGAACTTGTTGTGTCATGGTGTGTTCTTTGTGTGCTGTGCAAACGGTATTCATTGTGTTTGAAATAAATTTCTTTGCCGTTTCCAATTTTCAGACGGCCTTTTGCCTCCCAGCTGAAAAGGCCGTCTGAAAGAATTACTCAATGCCGTATTCGATGGTAACAACCAGTCGGACTTGTTTGCCGACGGTGCTTTTATCGTAAGAACCGCCGTACTCGTCGTCCTCGCTGCTGCCGGTGTCGGCATAGATGTTGAACGAGCCTTGCGAAGCAGAACGCATGGCACCCACTTTGCCGCCGCCGGTTTTGGCAAATTCGGCCGCGCGTTTCTGCGCATCCTCAGTCGCCTGCGT
>NZ_JBQCVF010000093.1:0-8379 GCF_051962515.1 Neisseria sp. P0009.S007
GTTTGTGCCAAAGGTTTGCCGTCGGTACGGTTTTTGCCGTGGGTGTAGGCGAGGCTGGTGCCGACTTCCCAGTTAGGCGCAAATGTCCATTTGACTTCGGCTTCGCCGCCAAAGCGTGAAGCGTTGATGTTGCGCACGTTGAAAATCTTGTCTTTGCTCTCCATCATGATGAAGTCTTTGATGTCGCTGCCGAATACGGATACGGATGCGTGGAGATTAGGACGTTTCCAGATTACGCCTGCATCGATTTGGCGGTTTTGCTCTGCGCGGATGGCTTTGTTTTCAGAGTGCAGGCGTTCCCAGTAGTCAGGCGCGCGTTCGGCAATGCCGAATCCGGCATAGTATTTCAGACCGTTGTCCGTATTTCTTTCCCAACGCAGGAAGCCTGAGTTCAAATTGAATTTCTGATGTTTCAAAACGGGGTCGGTAACACGCGCGGTATCGTAATGCGCTTTGACTTGGTCATGGCGAAAACCTGCTACCCAGCGTTGATTGTCGGTTTGTTGCCAAGAGGCTTCGGTGAAAATACCCCATTGTTTGAAACTTTGGTTGGGCATGTAAGGCTTGTGGCTGTAGCCGTCGCCGCCACGCTCATGACGCGCGACGTGGACGTCGTCCAAATAATCCAAACCGGTTTGCAGGTTGAGCTTGTCCCAATCGAAAGTGGCTTTCAGACGGCCTGTATCGGTATTGCGTTTAGGGTTGTTGGCATTTTTAATCTGCTTGCCGGCAGGATTGTAGATGGTACGCAGGCTGTATGTGTCCATCACGTGGTCGATTTCGCTTTTACCGTAGCGCAGTTCCAACTCGCTGAACCATGGTGTGAGGTTGCGTTGGGTAAAACGGATATTCCACGCATCACGGTCGAATTTGCTGCCGTCCATCATGCGGTCGGCGTAGGCAACCTTGGCTCTGCTGCGCTCGTATGTGCCGGCAATGGTGGTGTTTTCTGTCGGAGTAACACCCAGTTGCAACATTTGGCTGTCGCGTTTGAAGTGGGAGTGAATGCGGTTGCCGTCGCCGTCTTTGTAATCGTCGGCTTCGTTATGGGAGATATTGGTACGGACATAGCCGTATTTGCCGCCGAACTCGGCTTCCAGCGAGCCGTCAAGGCGGTCGTTGCTGCCTGCTGTCAGGGTGGCGTTAATATTGTAAGGTTTCTCAGTGAAATCAGGATCTGTACGGATAAATTGCACTGAGCCGCTGACCAAACCCATGCCTTGGGTAACGGTTTGCGGGCCTTTAGTAACCACGACTTTATCAAATGAATTGGGGTGGATATAGGCAGTCGGCGGGTCCATGCGCATACCGCAACCGCCATAAATAAACTGATCGTCGGCATTGACGGAGAGGCGCGAGCCGCCCAAACCACGGAACAGCGGATCGCCCGAGCTACCTCCTTTACGGATGATGCTCATGTTGGGCACGGATTGTAAAAGGTCTGCCCCGTCTCCGGCAGGGAGGGGTTGCAAAGCAGCTTTGGGGTTGAAAGTAACGCGGTTGGCTTTTTGTTGTTGTGTGCCGGTGACGGTGACAGGGGAAAGGGTAACCGTTTCTTCAGGTGTAGGATCGGTATCTGCCCATGTTTGGGATACGGCTAAGGTAATGGGTAAGATAAGTAATGGTGGGTATTTCATATTGTTTCTCTCTATTATTAGGAATTATGTTAACTAATACCTAAGTATTATACATAAAGTCTAGTTAAATAGAAGCAGCGGGATTTTAATCTAAATCAATATTTTCAGATTTTGGGCGCATAGGTTGTTTATTAAGATTGGTCATACCAAAATATTGATTTGAAGGCATTGGTGAGGTTACTTGATAAAAATGAATGTGTTTGAATTAAACTGCTTGCGATGGGAAGAATGGCATTCCTTGACGAAAAAATAGGGGATTGATTAGAATGAGCGGCCAATTGGTCAATCCAATTTATGGCCGTTTGAATACAACTGTCCTTCAATCATCAGGAATACAACATGACGAAATTGGTTCGTCCGCAAAAAATCAGCGATCAGGTTTTAGCCGTTTTGGAAGAACGTATCGCGACCGGCATTTATGAAGAAGGCAGTAAATTGCCTCCCGAACGTACGCTTGCGGAAGAATTCGGCGTATCGCGTCCGTCAGTCAGGGTGGCATTGAATATCTTGATTGCCAAGCAGGTTTTGGAAGCGCGGCAGGGCGATGGCTATTATGTTTCCGTCAAGCCGCAGCAGGATTTTTTGCAAAGCTGGCAGGAGTTGCTCGGCAAACATACCAATTGGGAAACAGACGTATTCGATTTCAGTTGTCACGTTGAAGGCTGTATGGCGGCGCTGGCCGCCGAAAGACGGACTGACGCCGATTTGAAACGTATTGACTTCTGGCAGCAGAAGTTTGAAACGGCCTGTGAAAGCGGAAATTTGGAACATCAAGCCGAGGCAGACGTCAGTTTCCATCAAACTATTGCTGATGCCGCACACAATATCCTGTTCAGCCACCTTTCCAGCAGCCTGCTCAAAATGCTTTATCAGCAAACACGCAGCGGCATTATCTATATCCATCAAACCGAAGACCCGCGCCCGACGCTAATTGCCCAGCACCGCGCTATTTTTGAAGCCATTGCCCAGGCCAAACCGGCTGAGGCGGCGGAAGCGGCCAAACTGCATTTGAATTATGTCGCCCGCCGCATTTTGCAGGACAGGGAATATCAAAGCCGCAGCGAGCATGCGGATGTATTGGCACAAAACGATTTGAAACGAGTAGATTGGTAGCGTTTAAAAATAATCAGGCCGTCTGAATTTTTCAGACGGCCTGATTTTGCAAATAAGGCCTTTTAGTGCCACAATCTTCATTAATTCTGTCTGAAAACAAAGGAAGCACCATGTACCGTCATGTCGAGTATTATCCGGGCGACCCGATTTTGAGTTTGGTTGAAACCTTCAAACGCGACGAGCGTCCTGAAAAAGTCAATTTGAGCATAGGCATTTATTTTGATGACGAAGGCAAAATGCCGGTTTTGGAATCTGTCCGCCGGGCAGAAGCAGAGCGTGCGGCCGTACCGCGCCCCTCTCCTTATCTGCCGATGGAAGGTTTGGATACTTATCGGAGTGCCGTTCAGCGTTTGTTGTTTGGCAAGGATAATCCGGCATTGGCAGAAGGTCGCGTTGCGACCGTACAGACTTTAGGCGGCTCGGGGGCGTTGAAAGTCGGTGCCGACTTTTTGCGCCGTTGGTTCCCTGATGCAAAAGCCTATGTCAGCGATCCGACTTGGGACAACCATAAAGGCATTTTTGAAGGCGCAGGTTTTGAAGTGGGGACGTATCCTTATTACAACCCTGAAACCGTCGGCGTGAAATTTGAAGAAATGACTGCGTTTTTCAAAACATTGCCGGAAAACAGCGTCTTGATTTTGCATCCATGCTGTCAAAACCCGACCGGCGTAGATATGTCGAAAGCGCAATGGGATGAAGTGTTGGATATTATCAAAACGCACAAGCTGATTCCGTTTATGGATATTGCCTATCAAGGTTTCGGCGAAGATTTAGACAGCGATGCGTATGCAATTCGCAAAGCCGTCGAAATGGGTCTGCCTTTGTTTGTCAGCAACTCTTTCTCGAAAAACCTGTCGCTGTACGGCGAGCGCGTCGGTGGTTTGAGCGTAGTGTGTCCCAATAAGGAAGAAGCAGAGCTGGTGTTCGGACAGTTGAAATTTACCGTCCGCCGCATTTATTCCAGTCCTGCCGCGCATGGCGCATACATCGCTTCTGATGTGATGAACAGCGATGAGCTACGCGCTTTGTGGGAAAACGAGGTTTACGCCATGCGCGACCGCATCCGTGCCATGCGTCAGAAACTTTATGATGTTTTGACGGCCAAAATCCCCAATCGTGATTTCAGCTATTTCATCAAACAGCGCGGTATGTTCAGCTATACAGGCCTAACCGTAGAGCAGGTACACCGCCTGCGTGACGAGTTTGCCGTTTACCTGCTGGATTCGGGTAGGATGTGTGTGGCAGGATTGAATGCATCGAATATCGATTATGTGGCCGAAGCATTTGCCAAAGTGTTGTAATAGCCGTTCAATCTGAAATTGAATGTAGTTTTATTTGAAGTAAATCAAAAGGCCGTCTGAAAAATTTTCATCTTTCAGACGGCCTATTTATAATTGGCGCACCCAACAGGGATCGAACCTGTGACCTCCAGCTTCGGAAACTGACACTCTTCCAACTGAGCTATGGGTGCGAAAGCCGTAAGGTTAACGCATATTGGCTTTATTGGCAAAGTTTATCTTGAAAGTGTCTGAAAGTGGCATTGGCGGTCACTTTTTTGCATAGCTGGAATAATCAATTAACTACAAAGGCTTAGCAGAATTTAGATGGCCTTTTGAGGATTTTTGCGTATCTTTTTCTCAAGATGGATTGGAAAGCCTTTGCGAATTCAGTATAATCCAGCAAAATATTGTTAACTGCGTTTAACACATAAACTATAACTTACAGCACAACCTAACCTAACGGCGAGGCCTACCAAATGAAACAACTCCGCGACCACAAAGCCCAAGGCTCTGCATTGTTCACCCTTGTGAGCGGTATCGTTATTGTCATTGCAGTGATTTACTTCCTGATCAAACTGGCGGGAAGCGGTTCATTCGGCGATGTTGCCGAAACAACCGAAGCTGCGACTCAAACCCGTATCCAGCCAGTCGGCCAACTGAAATTGGGCGATGGTATTCCAGTCGGCGAGCGTCAAGGCGATCAGATTTTCAACAAAATCTGTATTCAATGTCACGCGGCAGACAGCATCGTTCCTAACGCGCCTAAATTTGAAAACAAAGGCGATTGGGCGCCTCGCATTGCACAAGGTTTCGATACCTTGTTCCAACACGCTCTGAATGGTTTCAACGCAATGCCTGCCAAAGGCGGTGCGGCTGATTTGACCGATCAAGAATTGAAACGCGCCATTACTTATATGGCCAACAAAGCCGGCGGTACTTTCCCTGATCCTGATGCCGCAGCTCCTGCCGATGCAGCCGCTTCCGGTGAAGCCGCTTCAGCTCCGGCGGCTGAAGGTGCAGCTCCTGCAGAAGCCCCTAAAGCAGATGTGGCCAAAGCAGATGACAAAGGTGCGGCAGCTCCAGCAGCCGGTGGCGCAGACGGCAAAAAAGTTTACGAAGCCAACTGCCAAGCATGTCACGGCGGTGCAGTTCCAGGTGTTCCTCATGTAGGTAAAAAAGAAGACTGGGCTCCTCGTATCAAACAAGGTAAAGACACCCTGCACAAACACGCACTCGAAGGCTTTAACGCAATGCCTGCCAAAGGCGGTAACGGCAGCCTGAGCGATGATGAAGTGAAAGCTGCAGTTGATTACATGGCTAATCAGTCTGGTGCTAAATTCTAAGATTTGATTTTGAATCTCGAATAGGAAGCGCATTCTGCAAAAGGATGCGCTTTTTTCGTGCAGGAAATCTGGATCTTGCTATAATACTGAAGTAGTAAATTATTCTCATGATCAATGGTCGTCTGAAAGATTCAGACGGCCTTCGAATACAATCAAGATTCTTTTAAAGAAGTTCAACCATATTCACATACGACAAAACAATCACGGAGTTATCTCATGGCAAAAAAATATTTCGGTACTGACGGTGTGCGCGGCGAAGTCGGTCAGTTTCCTATCAATCCTGATTTTGTCCTGAAATTAGGCTATGCGGCAGGTCAGGTTTTGGTGCAGCACGAAGGCGAAATCAAACCAACCGTCTTGATCGGTAAAGACACGCGTATTTCAGGCTATATGCTGGAAGCCGCGCTGATTGCCGGCTTTACTGCTGCCGGTGTCAACGTTATTCAAACCGGCCCTCTGCCAACCCCGGGCGTAGCGTATCTGACCCGTGCTTTGCGTTTGTCTGCCGGTGTGATGATTTCTGCGTCCCATAACGTTTATTCTGACAACGGCATTAAATTCTTTGCCGAAGGCGGTGTGAAGTTGAGCGATGAAATCGAATTGGAAATCGAAGCCAAAATCGATGAGGAAATGAAAACACAGCCATCCAGCCGTTTAGGCCGTGCGCGCCGGATTAATGGTGCGGATGACCGCTATATCGAGTTCTGTAAATCCACTTTCCCAAGCCATTTGGACTTGCGCGGTCTGAAATTGGTGGTCGATACCGCCAATGGTGCGGGCTATGCAGTTGCGCCTAAAGTATTCCACGAATTGGGTGCGCAAGTAGTAAGCATCGGTGATGAGCCAAACGGCTACAACATCAATGAGAAATGTGGTGCGACCCATCCGAAAGCTTTGCAAGCGGCTGTGTTGCAAAATGAAGCCGATTACGGCATTGCCTTGGATGGCGATGGCGACCGTTTGATGATGGTTGACCGCAATGGCAAAGTGTATGACGGCGACAGCTTGATTTATGTGATTGCCAAAGCACGCGCGCACGAAGGCGTGGAGATCGGCGGCGTGGTGGGTACGGTAATGACCAATATGGCGATGGAAGTTGCTTTGAAAGAGCAGGGCGTTGATTTCTGCCGCGCCAAAGTGGGCGACCGCTATGTGTTGGAACAGCTCCACCAACGCGGTTGGCTGATTGGCGGCGAAGCCAGCGGTCATATTTTGTGTATGGACAAACACAATACCGGTGACGGCATCATTTCCGCGCTGCAAGTTTTGGCCGCATTGCAAACCTTGAATCAAGACCTTGCCACCGTTTGCGCCGATTGGCAGCCGTATCCGCAAACCATGATCAACGTCCGCATCAAAAAAGGCCAAAACTGGCAGGACGCTTCCAAAGAGGCTTTGGCTGAAGTGGAAAAAGAACTCGAAGGCAAAGGCCGCGTGGTCTTGCGCGCATCCGGTACCGAGCCTGTCGTGCGCGTGATGGTGGAAGCCAAGCAGGCAGACTGGGCGAAAAAAGGCGCAGAAAAAATTGCCGCGGCCATTCAAGGTCAAAAGTAACAGTGTGTTTGATTTTGAATTGAACTAAATAAAAGGCCGTCTGTTATAAAAGGCCGTCTGTTGTTCAGACGGCCTTTGTGTTTCATTAGAAGCTTAGTTGCTCAAGACATCAACGCCTTTAGGAGGGGTAAATTTGAACATACCGCTGGAAAGGTTAGGCTTGGTGTTCAAACCGCTGAAGCTGATGCTGGTTTGGTTGCCGAAGCTGTCTTTCAGCTGCATGGCGGCGAGGTTGTCGCCTTTGAAGCCGATGCGGATGTATTGATAGCCGGCGTTGTTTTTCTTAGGTGTAGCCAAAACGTAGTCGATACCGTTGGCAGAACCGTCTTCTTTCAGCGTGTAGCTGCTGTCCAATGCCGTTTTGTTGGAGAGGATGGCGGCAGGGCTGTCGCCGATGGTTTGGTCTTGTGAGGACTTGGTTACTTGTGCCAAATCTACGTCATAGAGCCAAATGGTTTTGCCGTCGCCGACGATGGTTTGTTTGTAGGGTTTGGTGTACTCCCATTTGAACAAGCCAGGGCGCAGGATTTTGAATGTACCGTGTGTGGTTTGGGTTTTCTTTTTGCTGTGAACGGTTTGGCTGAAGTTGCCGCTGATACCGTCGGCGTCATTATTGAATTTTTTCAGGGCGTCCACTGCGTCGGCTTGTGCAAAGCCGATAGCTGAAGAAAGCAGCGCGGCAGCGGTCAGGGTGAACAGTCGGGTAGTTTTCATGTTTTGGTTCCTTGTTCGGAGAGATGGGTTCAGTATAGACGTTATGGTGTAACAGGCAAGGGGCTGAATGGAGGGTTTAATTTGTGTAAATATGAAAAATCCAATCAAGTGACTGAAATAATTTCATTTCTTCAGACGGCCTGCATTTGGTTTTGACGTTTTTTTAATGAAGCACACGATGGTTTGGTGTGGTATTTAATGTCATTTTACGGAAAGCGTGAAATTATAGTCTTTCTGTTTGCTTTTTAAAACGGTTATAATATTTATCTTTTTAAAACAATGGTTTTGTATGTATCTGAATCCTTATCCTTTATTGGAACAGGCTTTGCTGTCGGACAATCCGGATGAAAAGGGAAGGTTGACGCAGGCCTTGTTTGCGCATTTGGGCGAGGCGGAAGGTTTGACGGTTGATGAGTCGAAACCCGTGGATTGCCGTTTTGCCGGTCATCCGTTACGTCCGTGTTTGGTTGCGCCTTCGGAAGTTACGCCGCGCAAGATGAATACGGTCGAAGGCTATGCGGCCATGTTGCATGCGATTGCGCACATTGAATTTAATGCGATTAATCTGGCTTTGGATGCGGCGTATCGTTTTCGCAATATGCCGTTTCAGTTTGTACGCGATTGGGTAAGGGTGGCGAAAGAAGAAGTGTTTCACTTCGGCTTGATGCGTGGCCGTCTGAACAGCTTGGGCTACGATTACGGCGATTTTGAAGCGCACGGGCATTTGTGGGATATGGC
>NZ_JBQCVF010000094.1:0-1532 GCF_051962515.1 Neisseria sp. P0009.S007
CGTTATCGTTATCCGATTAGATACCGCGCAACAATTCGTTCACGCTGGTTTTCGCACGGGTTTGCGCGTCCACGCGTTTGACGATAACCGCGCAGTAGAGGCTGTGGCTGCCGTCTTTGGAAGGCATGCTGCCGGATACGACAACCGAACCTGCCGGTACGCGGCCTTGATAGATTTCGCCGGTAGTACGGTCAAAGATTTTGGTGGATTGACCGATGAATACGCCCATAGAAATCACGCTGCCTTCTTCGACAATCACGCCTTCGACGATTTCAGAACGCGCGCCGATGAAGCAGTTGTCTTCAATAATGGTCGGGCTGGCTTGCAGAGGCTCGAGTACGCCGCCGATGCCGACGCCGCCGCTCAAGTGCACGTTTTTACCGATTTGTGCGCAAGAGCCGACAGTCGCCCAAGTATCAACCATCGCACCTTCGTCAACGTATGCGCCGATATTGACATAAGAAGGCATCAATACGACATTTTTCGCCACAAAGCTGCCGCGGCGGGCAACCGCACCCGGAACTGCGCGGAAACCTGCGCTGCGGAATTCGTCTTCCGACCAATCGGCAAATTTAGTCGGCACTTTGTCGAAGTATTTGTTCACACCGTCGTTGAGGATTTCATTGTCCTGAATGCGGAAAGACAGCAATACAGCTTTTTTCGCCCATTCGTTGACTTTCCACTCGCCCACGCCCAGACGCTCGGCAACGCGCAGTTTGCCGGAGTCGAGTTGATGAATGGTTTCCAAAACCGCTTCACGCACTTCTGGGGTAACGGTATTCGGATTGATTTCGGCACGGTTTTCAAAAGCCGTTTCAATGATGTTTTGCAAAGACATGTTGATTCCTTCAAGAGATCAGGGCCGTCTGAAATCTATTCAGGCCACCCTATTACAAATATTTAACTTGTTATTTTGCCATGTAAAAGCGATTTCGTCAGCTATTAACATGATTATCGCCGAGCGTTACACGGCTGGATTTCGGCTAAGCCAAGATTTTCAGACGGCCTGTTCAAGTGAATGGAATCGCATTTATTTTCCAACCGGTTTCCCAGCCGCAATATGCAAACTGTCGATTCTGCCGACACGCCGTGCCGATAAATCAATCTTTGCCGCCAATCTTTTGCAGAAGATTTTCAGCCACCACGCCGCATTCGATATTCCGCTTTAACGGTTTCGCGTTCAAATCCTTCAAGGCCGTCTGAAAGTCGGCAAAATCCATCAACCGCGAACTGAAACGGCGCATATGTTCGGTATCCTGCTGACAGTCTATCAGCGCAACGCCCAAATCCGCCAAAAACGGTACGGCGCGGGCAAACGCAATCTTGGACGCATCGGGAAGCAAGGCAAACATCGACTCGCCATAAAACACGCAGCCGATTTGCACGCCGTAAAACCCGCCTGCCAATTGCATTTCACCTTGCTCATCCGGTAGCCAGCATTCAAACGAATGCGCATGCCCCTGATGGTGCAGCTTCAAATAGGCCGTCTGAAACGCAGGTTCTATCCACGTTCCGTCCTGTTCCGGACGCGG
>NZ_JBQCVF010000094.1:1632-8305 GCF_051962515.1 Neisseria sp. P0009.S007
TGCCCCTGATGGTGCAGCTTCAAATAGGCCGTCTGAAACGCAGGTTCTATCCACGTTCCGTCCTGTTCCGGACGCGGTACATTGGCGCAATGGGCAATCACTTTTTCAAAACAGCGGTTGACCGTTACCCGATACGGCTTGTGACGCAAAGTTTTGGCAAGCGAACGGCCGATATGCAGGTTTTCCGGCACAATCACGGCTCGCGGCGCAACCGCATACCAGAAAAACCAACCGTCGCGGCTAAACCACGGAAAAATCCCCTGCACATACGCCGACAACAGCCGCCCCGTATCCAAATCGCCGCTGACGCCGACCAAGCCGTCGCATTCCGCCAAAGCGTAAGACGGGTCGGGGAAACGATAATCCCGTGGCGCAAGAAAAGGAATCTTCATCGTAAAGCCCATAAAGTTTCAGACGGCCTCAGGCTGAAAATGCCCAAGGCCGTCTGAAAAATCAACATACAAACTGATTAACGTTTGGTTTTGGTTTGGCATTCGCCGCATACGCCGTACATATACAGCGCGTGGTCAACGATACGGTAGCCGTTTTCTTCGGCGATTTTGTCTTGCAGCGCTTCGATTTCCGGATTGTGGAATTCGGTTACTTCGCCGCATTTCACGCAGACGATGTGGTCGTGGTGATCGCCTTTGTCCAATTCATAAACCGCTTTGCCGGTTTCAAAATGGTGGCGTTGCAAAATGCCGGCCTGTTCAAACTGGGTCAGCACACGGTAAATCGTCGCCACGCCGATTTCCACACCCTCTTCCAACAGGATACGGTACACATCTTCTGCACTCAAATGCTCCTCGGCATGAGTCTCGAACAAGTCCAAAATTTTCAAACGCGGACCCGTAACTTTCAAACCGCTGTCTTTCAATTGCGCAATGTTGCTGAATTTTTCCATAATATTCAATATCCCTGTAAGGTAATAACCGTTATAATACGCACTTTCCGCCCGTTTGCCCACTATTGGGCCGTTAAAGGGCGGCAATCTGCCGCCGGTCTTGCAATTGAAAATCGGCGAAAAGAAAAATTAAGAAGATGATTATCGTTTGCTTTTTAAAAATATTCAAGCGATGATAAACATCTTTCCCGAAATGACACAGAAAGGTAAGCCCGTGAATAAAGCCTTATGCCTTGCCATCGCCGCTATTTTAGGTCTGGCCTCATGCAGTGCCGAGCGCGTATCCAACTTTCCATCCTACAAACTCAAAATCATTCAAGGTAACGAGCTCAATCCCCGCTCCGTGGTTTCCCTGCGCCAAGGTATGACCCGCGACCAAGTCCAACTGCTGCTCGGTACGCCACTCCTGCGCGATGCCTTCCATGCCGACCGCTGGGATTACACTTTCAACACCAGCCGCAACGGCATCATCAAAGAACAAAGCAACCTGACTCTGTACTTTGAAAACGACGTCCTCGCACGCGCCGAAGGCGATGCCATCCAAAAATCCATCGAAGCCGTTCAAGCCGGACAAAACATCGTTCCGACTACCGAAACCAACGCGAAATAAGGAAATCCCATGAGCGCATTGAAAATCGCCATTGCCGGCGTCAACGGCCGCATGGGCCGCGTTTTGGTTGAAGCGGTCAACAACCATCCCGATGCCGTCCTCTCCGGCGCACTCGAGCATTCTGGTTCGGAAGTATTGGGTTTGGATGCAGGCTTCGCCTCCGGCCTCAAAACCGGCGTTACCATTTCAGACGACGTGGATGCCGTACTGGCTCAAAGCGATGTCCTTATCGACTTTACCCGTCCCGAGCCAACCCTGAAACACCTGCAAAAATGCGTGGAAAAAGGCGTCAACATCATCATCGGCACGACCGGTTTTGACGATGCAGGCAAAGCCGCCATCCAAGCCGCAGGCGAAAAAATAGGCGTTGTCTTTGCAGCCAACTTCAGCGTCGGCGTCAACCTGACCTTCCATATCCTCGACACTGTTGCCCGCGTGTTAAACGAAGGCTACGACATCGAAATTATCGAAGGCCACCACCGCCACAAAGTCGATGCCCCAAGCGGTACCGCGTTGCGCATGGGTGAAGTCATTGCCGACGCCCTCGGCCGCGACCTCAAAGAATGCGCCGTTTACGGCCGCGAAGGCCACACCGGCCCGCGCGATCCATCCACCATCGGTTTTGCCACCGTCCGCGCAGGCGACATCGTCGGCGACCACACCGCCCTCTTCGCCACCGACGGCGAGCGCGTGGAAATCACCCACAAGGCCAGCAGCCGCATGACCTTTGCCGCCGGTGCCGTACGCGCCGCAGTTTGGGCAAACGGCAAAAAAGGCCTGTACGATATGCAAGACGTATTGGGTTTGAAAAACCGATAAACCCGCATCATCAGGTTTCATACCTTACAAGGCCGTCTGAAAGCACAACATCGATTTTCAGACGGCCTTATTAAAAAGAAAGCCCCACCATGTCCTATCAACAAATCACCATCAACGTCAACGATGCCGTCGCCGAACGCCTTGCCGACGCGCTGATGGAACACGGCGCATTGTCCGCCGCCATTGAAGATGCCTACGCCGGTACAGAAAACGAGCAGGCCATTTTCGGCGAGCCGGGCATGCCGACCGAACAAATCTGGCAACAAAGCAAAGTCATCGCCCTTTTCGGCGAAAGCGACGATGCCGCTTCCATTATCGAAGCCGCCGCGCAGGAATGCGGTTTGAACGATTTGAAATACACCGGCGAAATCCTTGAAGATCAAGACTGGGTACGCCTGACCCAAGCGCAATTCGACCCGATTCAAATTTCCGACCGCCTATGGATTACCCCGTCTTGGCACGAAGCGCCCGACGGCAACGCCGTCAACCTGCAACTTGACCCGGGTCTTGCCTTCGGCACAGGCAGCCATCCGACCACCCGCCTCTGCCTCAAATGGCTCGACACACAGCTCAAAGGCGGCGAAAGCGTATTGGACTACGGCTGCGGCTCAGGCATTTTGGCCATTGCCGCCCTCAAACTCGGCGCAGGCTCCGCCATCGGCGTAGATATTGACGAACAAGCCATCCGCGCCAGCAAAGACAATGCCGCGCAAAACAACGTTGACGCGCAGTTCTACCTGCCGGACGGCCTGCCGCAAGGCCAATTTGATGTCGTTGTCGCCAACATTCTGGCCAACCCGCTGCGTATGCTCGGCGAAATGCTTGCCGCGCGTACCAAACAAGGCGGCCGCATTGTCTTGTCCGGCCTTTTGGACGAACAAGTCGAAGAACTCAGCGGCATTTACAGCCAATGGTTTGACATTGAGCCTGCCGAAATCGAAGAAGGCTGGGCGCGATTGAGCGGCGTCAAACGCTAAACCTGTTTTCCGATACAAAGGCCGTCTGAAATTTAATCTTTCAGACGGCCTTTTTGTACTTAAAACGCTGAATATTCCAGCAAAATCAGGTATAATTGCCTATTATTTTGACCTTTCGGAACACATCCGCCGCGCCCGTTTGACATTTCATCGCGCGCACGGAAAAATTCCTTGAAATTCAGCAAGAAAAGACCATGACTGACCAAAAACACGAAGAATACGGCGCCGACAGCATACAAGTGCTGGAAGGCTTGGAAGCGGTACGCAAACGCCCCGGTATGTATATCGGCGACACGCAGGACGGCAGCGGCCTGCACCACATGGTGTTCGAGGTGCTCGACAACGCTATTGATGAAGCGCTCGCCGGACATTGCGACAAAATCACCGTAACCATCCATGCCGACAATTCCGTCAGCGTGGCCGACAACGGCCGCGGCATGCCGACCGGCATCCACCCGAAAGAAGGCCGCTCCGCCGCCGAAGTCATCATGACCGTCTTGCACGCAGGCGGCAAATTCGACAACAACAGCTACAAAATCTCCGGCGGTCTGCACGGCGTGGGCGTATCCGTCGTCAACGCGCTGTCCGACTGGGTAACGCTGACCATCTACCGTGACGGCAAAGAACACTTCGTCCGCTTCGTACGCGGCGAAACCGAAGAGCCGTTGAAGGTCGTCGGCGATTCCGACAAAAAAGGTACAACCGTACGCTTCCTCGCCAGCAGCGAAACCTTCGGCAATGTCGAATACAGCTTCGACACCCTTGCCAAACGTATCCGCGAACTTTCCTTCCTCAATAACGGCGTAGATATCGAGCTGATCGACGAACGCGACGGCAAACACGAAAGCTTCGCCCTCTCCGGCGGCGTGGCCGGCTTCGTACAATACATGAACCGCAAAAAAACACCGTTGCACGAAAAAATCTTCTACGCGTTCGGCGAAAAAGACGGCATGAGCGTCGAATGCGCGATGCAATGGAACGACAGCTACCAAGAAAGCGTGCAATGTTTTACCAACAACATTCCGCAACGCGACGGCGGCACCCACTTGACCGCATTGCGCCAAGTGATGACCCGCACCATCAACAACTATATCGAAGCCAACGAAGTCGCCAAAAAAGCCAAAGTGGAAACCGCCGGCGACGATATGCGCGAAGGCCTGACCTGCGTTTTGTCCGTCAAACTGCCCGACCCGAAATTCTCATCGCAAACCAAAGACAAACTGGTTTCCAGCGAAATCGGCCCCGTCGTTAACGAAGTCATCAACCAAGCCTTGACCGACTTCCTTGAAGAAAACCCGACCGAAGCCAAAATTATCACCAGCAAAATCGTCGATGCCGCGCGCGCGCGCGAAGCCGCCCGCAAAGCCCGCGAAATTACCCGCCGCAAAGGCGTGATGGACGGCTTGGGTCTGCCGGGCAAACTGGCCGACTGCCAAGAAAAAGACCCTGCCCTGTCCGAACTCTACCTCGTCGAGGGCGACTCCGCAGGCGGTTCCGCCATGCAGGGCCGCGACCGCAAATTCCAAGCAATTTTGCCGCTCAAAGGTAAGATTTTGAACGTCGAAAAAGCACGTTTTGAAAAAATGCTGGCCAGCCAAGAAGTCGCCACGCTGATTACCGCTTTGGGCGCAGGCATCGGCAAAGAAGAATTCAATGCCGAAAAACTGCGCTACCACCGCATCATCATCATGACCGATGCCGACGTGGACGGCGCGCACATCCGCACCCTGCTCCTGACCTTCTTCTACCGCCAAATGCCCGAGCTGGTCGAACGCGGCTACATCTACATTGCCCAGCCGCCTTTGTACAAAGCCAAATACGGCAAACAAGAGCGCTATCTCAAAGACGAATTGGAAAAAGACCAATGGCTGCTCGGCTTGGCCTTGGAAAAAGCCAAAATCGTTTCAGACGGCCGCACCATCGAAGGCGAAGAGCTTGCCAATACCGCCAAACAATTCCTGTTGGCAAAAACCGTCATCGAGCAAGAAAGCCGCATCATTGACGAACTCGTCCTGCATGCCATGCTGCACGCTTCGCCAGTCGATCTCAGCACCGCAGAAAGCGCAGACCGGGCCGTTGCCGAATTGAGCGGCCTCTTGGACGAAAAAGAAGTCGCGCTCGAACGTATCGAAGGCCACGAAGGACACCAGTTCATCAAAATCACACGCAAGTTGCACGGCAATGTGATGGTGAGCTACCTTGAGCCTAAGTTCCTCAACAGCAAAGCCTACCAAACCCTTACCCAAACCGCCGCCGCACTCAAAGGCATAGTCGGAAAAGAGGCGAAGCTCTACAAAGGCGACAACGAATACGATATCGACAGCTTTGAAGGCGCTTTGGACATCTTGATGAGCGTTGCTCAAAAAGGCATGTCCATCCAACGATACAAAGGCTTGGGCGAGATGAACCCGGAACAACTTTGGGAAACCACGATGGATCCTACCGTCCGCCGCCTCCTGAAAGTCCGCATCGAAGACGCCATCGCCGCCGACGAAGTGTTCGTTACCCTGATGGGCGACGAAGTTGAACCGCGCCGCGCCTTCATCGAAAACAACGCCCTGCTGGCGCAAAACATCGACGCCTAAGCATGGAAAGATAAAAGGCCGTCTGAAAAACGATTTTCAGACGGCCTTTTTGTTTTGTGCTTTATTTCTTACAACTCAAATTCCAATAACTTCGCGTGTTTACTTCAATAATTTATTTTAATTCGCGTATTTTAGAGCGTTCCAACTGATTCGGATTCGGGACAACCCAAATAACCAGTTTGAAATGCTCCAATCCGCTTCAAATTTATTCCGCTTTCCCCAAAATCATCGCATCGCCATAGCTGAAAAAGCGGTATTCCTGTTCCACCGCATGACGGTAAACGCTGCGGATATGCTCCATGCCCGAAAACGCGCTGACGAGCATCAGCAAGGTTGATTTGGGCAGGTGGAAGTTGGTAATCAATCGATCGGCAACATTGAAGCGGTAGCCCGGCGTAATGAAAATATCGGTATCGCCGCGACCGGCTTTCAGACGGCCTGTCTCGCGTGCGGCAGATTCCAAGGCGCGCATGGAGGTTGTGCCCACCGCCCACACTTTATTGCCGCGCGCTTTAGCGGCTTCAATGGCGGCAACAGTCTCGGCCGGTACGTCAAACCACTCGCTGTGCATTTTGTGTTCCTCAATTTTATCGACGCGCACGGGTTGGAATGTGCCGGCACCGACGTGCAGGGTTACTTCCGCGGTTTCTACACCTTTGGCTTTCAGACGGCCCAATAATTCATCGGTAAAGTGCAAGCCTGCCGTCGGTGCGGCCACTGCGCCTTGGTACTTGGCGTACACGGTCTGATAGCGGCTGTCGTCTTCATCATCGGCCAC
>NZ_JBQCVF010000095.1:0-8130 GCF_051962515.1 Neisseria sp. P0009.S007
AAAAAAGCGCAACGTGCGGTTTCAAGGTATTTGACATAGTTGCCGTGCCACACGATGTGCATGGCATCTACGTCAAAAAAAGGAACTTCGGTTTTAAAGCTGTGTTGGCAGTAGATGTGTTTTTTCATGGTTTAAAAGAGTAAGTGTGATGGTTTCAGACGGCGTCTTCGCCCCAAAAATCATAAAAATTGAACCATTGTAGCGGATTTTGCGCACATTCTTGCGCCAGAATGTCGGCAAAACCCTGCATCGCGTCTTTGACGGCAGCCTCGCGGTTGCCGCGTTTCCAGCTGGAAGTATCGGTAAAGCGGCGCAGTTTCAAATGATAGCGGCCGTTTTGTTTGACGCAAAACAGCGTGTTTACCTGCGTTTTTAAAAGCGAAGCCAACAGCCATGCGCCTTGCGGCATAGGGGCAGTGTGGCCTAAGAAATTA
The DNA here is from genome assembly GCF_051962515.1 of Neisseria sp. P0009.S007. Taxonomy (NCBI): domain Bacteria; kingdom Pseudomonadati; phylum Pseudomonadota; class Betaproteobacteria; order Neisseriales; family Neisseriaceae; genus Neisseria; species Neisseria sp. P0009.S007. The sequence continues at coordinate 435 of NZ_JBQCVF010000095.1, forward strand.
ATGTCGGCGGTTTTCTCGCCGCGTACAGGCACGCGATCGGCCGCGATGGCAATCCATTCGCCGTTTTCGATACGGTGGTTTAATTCCATCATCAGGGTGGTGTCCAAATCTGTCACCTGAATCAGACGGATATGATCTGCGCCGGCTTTTTGCAATGCCTCGTTAAATGCCTGCGCGTGTTTGCTGTGCACCAATACGTTGAGTCTGAAATTTTTATGGTGCGACACCAGCGCACGGCAAACTTCGGTATTGCCCAAGTGTGAGCAGGCAAAAATCTGGCCGCGTTCGTTGCGCTTGACTTGCGAATAGATGTCGTCCGGATCTTCAATTACCAAATCTTCATAACGGATTTTGCGTTGCCACACGGCAAAACGGTCGCAAACCGCTTCGCCAAATGCGACGAATTGTTTGAATACGCTATGTTTCGGCAGGACGGTATGGGGAAAGGCCGTCTGAAGACGGGTTTGATAGCGTAAGACATGACGGCGCGGTTTGGGCGCGGTTGCATAAAAATATAGCACCACAAACCAAATGCACGGCCTCATGAAAAAAGCCGGCAGATAGCGCACCATCAGTGTGGTCAGAGCGAGAAACAGGCGGCTGCCGCGTTCGGGCTGCGCCGCCCAATGGGTTTGTTTATTATTGGTCATGGTTTCAGACGGCCTTTCCGAAAACTTTACCCAATCGGTGTTTCAACATACCGAAAAACAGCCGTGTATGCATTTTGCTGATGCGGACATTGTCGGCAAAGGCATCGAAATGGGACACGCCGTCGGCGGCGTATTGGACGGGCGTTTTAATCCAAACCGGTTTGACGTTGCGCCAGTAGAGGCGAATAAGGATTTCCGTATCGAAGTCCATGCGGTCGCCTACGGTTTCTTCGCGGACAACGGACAGTGCGGGTGCAAGCGGATAGAGGCGGAAGCCGCACATGCCGTCTTTGATGTCGCATGACCAAGTGTGCAGCATATTCCAAAAGTCGGTAATTTTGCGTCCGTAAAGCCGTGCTTTAGGCGCGTCATCGCCGTATTGCGGCCAGCCGCAAACAACGGCTTCGGGATTTTGTTCTGCTGCGGCGAGGAGTTTGAGTGTGTCGTTCAAGCAGTGTTGGCCGTCTGCATCAACCTGTAAGACGTGGGTATAGCCATGTTCTTCGGCGTATTCCAAACCGGTTTTGACCGCTGCGCCTTTGCCGCCGTTGATGGGGCGGTAAAGGACATCAATGCCGTCTGAAACCAAAGCCTGCAATACAGGTTTGCATTCTTCGCGTGAACCGTCGTCCACAATTAAAACGTTTAAACCAAAGCCACGCATGGTTTGGGCAACGTGGCTGATGGTGGTCGGATGGTTGTAATGTGGAATAAGGGCCAGGGTTTTCATAAATATTTTTTAGACGACGTTAACACAATGCAGAGTATAGCAAATAAACATGCTATGGCGTTTGAAAAGGCCGTCTGAAACGGCGAGGACAAAATCGTTTGATTTCGTTTCTCACTGTTTCAGACGGCCTTTGGTATGCCCTTAATTCAGCATTGTACATGACCGACATCGAGGCATAAATCATGGAACTCGTTGAGCGTGCTGCGGTGTCCGATGCTGATGATGATGCTGTCGGGCAGTTTTTGTTTTAAAGCACGGTAGAGCATGGCTTCGGTCGGCTCGTCCAAGGCGGCGGTGGCTTCGTCGAGCAGGATGACTTTAGGCTGCGAGAGCAGGGCGCGGACGAAGGCGACGCGTTGCAGTTCGCCGGGGGAGAGTTTGTGTTGCCAGTCGTCGGTTTTGTCCAATTTATCAACGAGATAACCTAGGCGGCAGATATTCATGGCTTCGGCTAACTCAGGATGCTGTTTGTCGATGTCGGGGTAACAAATCGCGTCGCGCAGGCTGCCTTGCGCCGTGTACGGGCGTTGCGGCAGGAAGAGGATGTCTTGATGCGGCGGATGGCTGACTTTACCGCTGCTGCCGAAAGGCCAAAGCCCTGCCAGCGTGCGCAGCAACGAAGTTTTGCCGCAACCGCTCGGGCCGCGTATCAGCAGGGAATTGCCGCTTTTGAGGTTAATATTGATACCGTCTAATAAAACTTCGCCGTTGTGACGGTATAGGGCAACGTTTTCTAAGATCAGGCCGTCTGAAACTTCGGTAAGGTCGGGTTGTCGTGCGGTGTGTTTTTCTTCCGTACTCAGCAAAAAGCCGTACAGACGCTCCAATCGGGCGCGGTATGCGGTGAATTTGTTGTAGAACATCCGGAAGAAAGACAGCGCGTTTTGCAGTCGTGCGAAGGCTTGGACGGTCTGCTGGATGTCGCCGATTTTGATTTGTCCGGCAAACAGGCGTGGAGCTTGCAAAATAATCGGGAAGAGTTTGATGCCGTTGGTGAACATATCGTTAAAGCCGCTCAGGCAGACGCTTTGCCGCGCAATGCGCCAACGGTTGCGGATAATGGCTTTAAAACGGTCGGAAAGCTGGTCGTGTTCGTGTTTTTCGCCGCTGTAAAACGCCACGCTTTCGGCGTGGTCGCGCACGCGGATGAGGGAATAACGGTAGTCGCCGTTGAGCTTTTCGTTTTCATAGTTGTAACGAATTAAAGGGTTGCCTATCCACATAGCGATAAAGGTCGCCAAAATCACGAACATATACACAAACCAAACGATGCCGTGCGGAATATCGAAGCCGAACACGGTCAGAATGCCCGCCAAGCCCCATAAAACAACGGCAAATTCCAGCGAGGTAACGACCGAGTTGACCATGCCGCGCACAAATTCTATGGTCGAGGCGATGAAATCCTGCGCATCTTGTTGGATACGCTGGTCGATATTGTCTGGCGCATGACGGCGCATTTGCAGGCGGTAGTAGTTTTTGTCGGCAAGCCAGCGTGAAGTCAAAACTTCATTGAGCCGCTCCGACCATTTAATCGCCAAACCTTGATCGAGAAAGTCGTTGACGACGTTGTTAAACGCCCGTATCAACACCACGCCTGCATTCATCGCTGCAAACATCCAAAACGCGGAGGCATTCAAATCTTGCATCGAGTCGTAAAGCCCTTTGGACATAAAGGTACTCAACACATTCAGCCGTACTTCGGTTAACAGCAGCGTAATCATCACCGTAATCAGCAGCAATACTTTAACTGCACTTTTCGGCGTCAGGCACAGGCGCAGGATATAGCTGAACTCGCGCCCGAAGCGCGTGTTGCGTGCAAAAAACAGAATCACCGCCGAAGCTGCGGCGACCATCAACAAGGTCTGCACCAGCCAAGACGGTGAGGAATAAAGCTCGGTTTGCCATTTTTGCATGGATGTATTCTCTGAAAGGGTCGTAAAGGCCGTCTGAAAGGACGGCAAATTTATTTGACTATGGTAACTGTAATAATAGTTTTCTGAACTGTTGTATTTTTTGTGTTTACAAACGGTTCTTATTTGTTTTTATGGAAAGCGGAAATCTTATCAAATATAATCGCAAAACCAAATTACTTTGTAATTTTTTACTCGATATAAGAATTATTAATATTTCAAACCAGAAGGTATTTTATGAACAGCAAATTAGCCCTGATGCCGCTTTTGATTATGAGCGCATTTTCTTATGCCGCCGATGAAGCAACACCCGAAACCCCTGTGCAACAGCAGTTGCAGGAAGTCAAAGTCCATGCCGACGCTAAACGCGTGAAGGCCGCACGCTCTTATTCTATTGCCAGCGACGGCGACTTACGTGACCGTGTGAACTTGGGCGTATTGGGTAAAGCCAACGCTTTTACCGCGCCGATTACCGTCGTCAACTACGACGAACAAGCCCTCAACAACACCGAAGCGCGTACTTTGGTGGATGCCGTAGCGAAAAAAGACGCTTCCGTTTGGCAGTTCGGCGGCGAAAGCAACACATTGACCGGCCTGTATTTCCGCGGTTATCAGCTTGATGCACGCCAATTCAGCGTCAACGGTTTGGCAGGTATGTACGGCACGCAAGGCACGGCCAGCGTGCAAGTCGGCTCCGCACAACTGATTAAAGGCGCGTCCACCGCCGTAAACGGCATGGACCCTGAAGGCGCGGTATCCGGTTCCGTCAACATCGAAACCAAAAAAGCCGCAGACGAAGGTAACCGTAAAATCGGTTTGGGCTGGTTCAGCAACAACCGCGCCCAAGGTACGTTCGATTTAGGTCAACGCTTCGGCGAAAACAAAGAATTCGGCGTGCGCGCCAATGGTAAACTGCGCCACGGCGACACTCCGCGTCACGGTTACAGCGAAGACAACAAAGAATTTGCTTTGAATGCCGACTATCGCGGCGAAAAAGTGCGCGTGGCGTTCGATTCCATCTACGCAAAACGCAAAACCAACGGCGGTCGCGCGCGTATGCAGGACATTCAAAACGCCAACGGCCGCTTGTTTGACGCACCTGAAGGCAAAGTGAATTTGGCGCCGAGCTGGCAGGCTCAAAACACGCGCGGTCAGACCAATATGCTGACTTTTGAATGGGATGCGTTTGAAAATGCCCAAATTACAGGCGGTATTGGTTATAACAATGCGCGCTATTATGGCAATTTCGCCTCTCCTACCGTTACAAGCAGCGGTTTGACCTACAATTCAGGTCGCGCGCGTTTGACCGACCAGCGTTTTAAAACGCTCAGTATGAATCTGACTGCACGCGGCGAATTTGAAACCGGTCCGGTAAGCCACAACTGGAGTACCGCATTTGACCGCATCGACCGCAAACGCACTACTTATCAAGGCGCACGTCAAACAAGAAGCAGCGTTATCGATCCGAGCATCGACATTCCTACTCAATTGGCAAAATTGGATTCCAACTTAGGCAGCGCGTGGAACCCAACCCCTTCATTGGATACCGTGATCAAAGTAAACAGTTTGGCAGTTTCCGACACACTTGGTTTTGCCGACAACAAATACCGCCTCACTTTAGGCGGGCGTTTCCAAGCCGTCGAGCAGAAAAACAAATTAAACGGCCGCAAAGCAGATGCGAGCCGTTTCAGCCCGATGTTGATGGCAGCATGGGTTCCGCAGCCCGATTTGGTGGTTTACGGAAACTATATGGAAGATTTGGAGCCGTCCGACATTCGTACTGATGACGACGGTCATGTAACGATGGCAGATCCGCGCGTCAGCCGCCAATTTGAAGTCGGCGTACGCAAAAACTGGGGCGACTTTGTCACCACTTTAAACGCGTTCCAAATCAAACGCCCGGGCTACTGGCGCGGCAACACGACTTCAGGAACTGATTTCGCAGCGCGCAAAAATGCAGGCTTGGCTTATAGCGGTTCGGAGCAAGGCATAGAACGCAGCCGCGGTATCGAGTTCAATACCTATGCCAACTTGTTGAACAAAACCCTGCGTCCGACTTTCGGTCTGATGTATCTGCAATCAACCGTAAAAGATTATCCGAATTTCGCCGACAATTTAGTTAACGGCGTACAAGTCGCCAACCCGCGCGTGATTGCCAAAGCAGGCGTGGAATGGGACACCCCGTTTGCCAAAGGCTTGACCCTGAACGGCAACGTTTCGTACTTCGGCAAGTCTTACCAAGACACGCAAAAACAATACGCCTTCCCGTCCTACACTTTGGTTGACATAGGCGCGCGCTACAAAACCAAGCTCGGCAAAAATACGTTGACCGTCAGCAGCTCGGTAGAAAACCTGTTCAACAAAAACTACTGGCAGGTACAGCGCGGCCAATACGACCGCAGCTTCGCCGTTGTCGGCATGCCGCGTACTTATTGGCTAAAAGCGGAATTGGATTTCTAATCTGATTTCGGTTTGACCGTAATAGCAGGCCGTCTGAAAGGGAATGATAAAGAGCAAGAATTTGGTTTTTATCCCTTTTCAGACGGCCTGATTTGATTGCCTTATGTTTTTTGCTTGAAAAATCTTACATGTTTTTTATGGATTTCACGCGAAACAAGGTTAATATTCCATTTTCACAATACATCATTCGAGAAGACATATGAAAAAATCCATCAAACTGACCCTGTGCGCCCTTGCACTCTCACTTTCCGTACAAGCACAAGCAGTTACCCATGCAGTGATTGAAACCAATATGGGCAACATCCAACTGGAGCTGGATGAAGTCAAAGCGCCGAAAACCGTGGCAAACTTTGTCAATTACGCCAAAAAAGGTTTTTACGACAACACGATTTTCCACCGCGTTATCGACAATTTTATGATTCAAGGCGGCGGATTTACCGAGAATATGGTACAAAAATCTACCGATAAAGCCATCACCAATGAAGCATACAACGGCTTGAAAAATAATGTCGGTACCATCGCCATGGCGCGCACCGGCGATCCGAATTCAGCAACCAGCCAGTTTTTTATCAATACAGCCAACAACGACTTTTTGAATTTCAAAAGCAAAACCCCTCAAGGCTACGGCTATGCCGTTTTCGGTAAAGTCACTTCCGGCATGGACGTGGTCCGTAAAATCAGCAAAGTGAAAACAGCGACACGTGGCTATCATCAAGACGTTCCAACCGAAGCCGTGATTATCCGCAAAGTCAGCATCAAATAATTTTGATTGTTTGAATCCAAACAACAGGCCGTCTGAAACATTCAGACGGCCTGAATTTATTTATTTGATAATAAGCGGCAATTTGGGCGATAATTCAGCATCTACAATTTAAGGAGTCGATTATGCAAACCCGCCTGCCTTTTTTCGGCGTTGTCCGTGTCAGCGGCGAAGACAGAGCTTCATTTCTTCATGGTCAATTATCCAACGATATTAATAATTTAGCTATCGGTCAGGCATGTTATGCCACATACAATACGCCTAAAGGCCGTGTATTGGCGAATATGCTGGTCGTCAATCGCGGAGAAGATTTACTGTTGGTCATGGCTCAAGATTTGACCGAAGCCATCGTCAAACGCCTGAGAATGTTTGTCTTGCGTGCAAAAGTCGTCTTCGAGCTGATGCCTGATTTAGTAGTCAGCGGCGAGTTGGCAGACGATGCAGAACCTCATCCTGCTGCCGAACCGCAACTGTCTTTCCCAGCCCAAATTCAAGAAAACACCGTAGAAATTGCCTTGCCGCACACAGGCCGTCTGAAAATTTCAGTAGCTGAAAATGCAGCCGAATATCAAGCAGGAGCCGAAAACGCGTGGAACCTGCACGAAATCCGCAGCGGCTATCCGTGGATTTGCGCCGCAACCAAAGAAGCGGCTGTTGCCCAAATGCTCAACCAACATATCATCGGCGCAGTCCATTTCCGTAAAGGCTGCTACCCCGGCCAAGAAATCATCGCCCGCGCCCAATACCGAGGCCAAGTCAAACGCGGTCTGGCCGTATTAAGCGGCGATTCTTTAGAAGCCGCCGGTATTGCCGTCAAAGTCGGCGAGGAAGAAGCAGGCGTTATTCTTAATACTGCACTCACAGAGCAAGGCAGCCTCAGCCTCGCCGTTATCAAGTTTTCCGTAACGGAAGCAGCATTGACCGATGCAGACGGCAATGCTTTGAAACAGGAAGAACTGTTTTTTACGGTAGAGAAAGATTGATGTTAGATGATTGAACAAAAAGCTTAAATATCAGCTTGAAATGAAAACAGAAAGGCCGTCTGAAATTCAGACGGCCTTTGATATTGAGTTTTGTTGGTACATGACCCAAGCTGCGTTTGCTGCCGACTGGATTACGGCATGGTTTGGAATCATTCGGTAGCAACAAAAACCGCGTGCGTGCGTACCGCACACACCCTACACCT
>NZ_JBQCVF010000096.1:0-8109 GCF_051962515.1 Neisseria sp. P0009.S007
GATGAGTTGACCTTTTTGGACATCACTGCCTCCAGCGACAATCGCGACACTATTTTGCACGTTATTGAGGCAGTCGCTTCACAAGTTTTTATTCCATTAACCGTCGGCGGCGGTGTCCGTACGGTTGCCGATATCCGTCGTCTGCTTAATGCCGGTGCCGATAAGACCAGCATCAATACGGCCGCTGTAACCAATCCTGATTTGGTAAACGAAGCGGCCGGTTTTTTTGGTTCGCAAGCGATTGTTGTTGCCGTGGATGCCAAAGCGGTTAACCCTGAAAACACCCGTTGGGAAATCTTTACCCACGGAGGACGTAATCCGACCGGTTTGGATGCGGTGGAATGGGCTGTCGAAATGCAGCGGCGCGGTGCAGGCGAGATTTTGCTGACCAGTATGGACCGAGACGGCACCAAGCAAGGTTTCAACCTGCCTTTGACACGCGCGGTCAGCGAAGCGGTCGATATTCCGGTCATTGCTTCTGGCGGCGTCGGTTCTGTTCAACACTTGGTGGACGGCATTAAGGACGGGAAGGCCGATGCGGTATTGGCCGCCAGTATTTTCCACTTTGGCGAAGCGAGCATCCGCGAAGCAAAACTGGCCATGCGTGAAGCAGGAATTGAAGTGCGTTTGTGATTACTATCCAAAGGCCGTCTGAAAATATGGGAAAAAAATGCGAATGTCGAACATAAACGAAACGCTGCTGAATGCCGTAAAATTTGATGAAAAAGGTTTGGTTTGCGCGATTGCCCAAGATTGGCAGACACACCGTGTGCTGATGGTTGCCTGGATGAACGCCGAAGCCCTGCAAAAAACCGTAGAAACCGGGTTTGCCCACTATTACAGCCGTTCCCGCCAAAAACAATGGATGAAGGGCGAAGAGTCAGGGCATACGCAAAAAGTACATGAATTGCGCCTGGATTGCGATGGCGACGCAGTGGTCATGTTGATTGAACAAAACGGCGGCATTGCCTGTCATACTGGGCGCGAAAGCTGTTTTTACAAAGTTTGGCAAGACGGCGCATGGCAGACAGTCGATGCCGTGTTGAAAGACGAAGAGGCGATTTACGGACATAAACATCCTTAAGGCCGTCTGAAAGAAAATAAGAGAAACTGACCATGACCGATACTATCCTTACCCAAATTCAAAACGTCATCGATTCGCGCAAAGGCGGCGATCCCGATGCTTCTTACGTTGCCCAGCTGCTGCACAAAGGCGAAGACAAGATTCTGAAAAAAGTCATCGAGGAAGCGGGTGAAACCTTGATGGCCTCTAAAGATGGCGGTGGCGAACATTTGGTTTACGAAGTGGCGGATTTGTGGTTTCATACCATGGTTTTATTGGCGCATCACGGATTGCGTGCCGAAGATGTAGTAAACGAGCTTGCGCGCCGTCAAGGTTTGTCGGGATTAGTGGAAAAAGCTTCTCGCAAAGAATCTTGAATTTATATTACAATCCCGTATTTGACCTGTTTCAGAATCCGTCTCTTAGGGCAAAAACGATTTCCCTTTTTGGGGTGAAACTCGTTATACCCGTTTTCAGACGGCCATTGGAGCCATTATGGATAATTGTATTTTCTGCAAAATCGCAACCAAAGATATTCCGGCACAAACTGTTTACGAAGACGATGAGATGCTTTGTTTCAAAGACATCCGTCCTGCTGCGCCGGTGCATCTGCTGCTGATTCCGAAAGTACACTTCGATTCACTGGCACACGCAACCGCCGAACATCAAACCCTGTTGGGGAAAATGATGTTGAAAGTCCCTCAAATCGCCCAAGAGGCAGGTTTGACCGACGGTTTCAAAACCCTGATCAACACAGGCAAAGGCGGTGGACAAGAAGTATTCCACCTGCATATACATATCATGGGTACGCCTGCATAACTATCATCTATTTTTAATAAATTCAAGGATTTATCATGGGTAGCTTCTCTCTCTGGCACTGGATTATCGTACTGATTATCGTCGTTTTGGTATTCGGTACCAAAAAATTGCGCAATGTCGGCAAAGACCTCGGCGGTGCAGTGCATGACTTCAAACAAGGCCTGAATGAAGGTACAGACGGCAAAGATGCCAAAAAAGACGAAGTCATCGAACACAAAAAAGACGAAGACAAAGCATAATCCATGTTTGATTTCGGTTTGGGCGAATTGCTGCTGGTCGGCGTTGTCGCCCTAATAGTGCTGGGTCCAGAACGTCTGCCGCAAGCCGCGCGCACGGCCGGGCGTTTGGTCGGCAAATTGCAAGGCTTCGTCAACAACGTCAAGCAGGAGCTCAATACTCAGGCTGAGTTGGACGAATTGCGCAAGGTGAAGCAGGAATTTGAAGCCGCCGCTTCGGAGTTTCGCGACGGTATCAAAGACTTAGGCGATGATGCACAAAAAAATCTGAATGATATTTCAGATGGCCTCAAGCCTTGGGAGCGCCTGCCCGAACAAAAAACGCCAGCTGATTTTGGCGTGGACGAGTTCGGTAATCCTCTGCCTGATTTGGCTTCAAGCAGCACTGAAAATGAAAGTGCGGCCCAAGTTCCTGAAGAGGGTGGAGCAGCGCAAACTCAAGAGCCTGTCGGAGCTGAAAATGCCGAGTCCGAGCAAGACCGCGCTTGGCGTGAGTATTTGACCGCATCGGTTTCCCCCGCACCGGCGGTTGAAGTCAGCTATGTCGAAGCTCCTGCTGCCGATGTTCCTCCGCTGCATACGACTTCTTTGCGTAAGCAGGCGATGAGCCGCAAACGCGATATGCGCCCGAAATTCCACGCCAAGCCCAAACTGCGCGTCCGTAAGTAAAAAGTGAGTCAACCGGTGTCCGAACCTCAACACGAACAACCCGTCCAACCGCTTATCGAGCATCTTCTCGAGCTGCGCCGCCGAATGATGTGGATCGTCATCGGTATCGTTGTCTGCTTTTTGGGCATGATGCCGTTTGCCCAGCAGCTCTATACTTTTGTTGCCGAACCATTGATGGCCAATCTGCCTAAAGATACCAGCATGATTGCGACCGATGTGATCGCGCCGTTTTTTGTGCCGGTAAAGGTTACCTTGATGGCGGCGTTTCTGCTGTCGTTGCCGCACACGCTGTATCAAGTCTGGGCGTTTGTCGCCCCGGCTTTATACCAAAACGAAAAGCGTTTGATTACGCCGCTGGTGTTGTCCAGCGTGACGCTCTTCTTTGTTGGTATGGCGTTTGCCTATTTTCTGGTATTTCCCGTTATTTTCAAATTCTTGGCCGGTGTAACCCCTGTCGGTGTCAATATGGCGACCGATATCGATAAATACCTGTCCTTTATTTTGGGCATGTTTGTTGCATTCGGTACGACGTTTGAAGTTCCCGTCGTTGTGGTGTTGCTTGCCAAAATGGGCATTGTTTCGACTGCACAGCTTAAGAATGCGCGTCCGTATGTGATTGTCGGTGCGTTTATCGTGGCCGCAATCATCACGCCGCCTGACGTAATTTCCCAAACCCTGCTTGCCGTTCCGCTGATTCTGCTCTACGAAGCTGGTATTTGGTTCAGCCGTTTTGCCAAAGCGAAAACGCAGCAGGAAGATGAGGATACACCGCAACCACCGGCAGAAGTTTAAGAATCAAGGCCGTCTGAAGAATTTTTCAGACGGCCTTTGTATCATGGCACTTTCAGTTTTTAAGAAAAAGCATGATGAATGTTCGGGGAATCGTAAAACATTACTGTCCAGATTCTTTTGATTCGGCTAAAATTTTTGACCGAGGATTTTGCCGAAATCGAAGCAGTAATGCGTAACAGTCCCTCATGCCTCAATGGGCTGGATTTTAATACCAAACTGCCGGAATTACGTTTGGGAAATGGGGTGATTTTTACCAAGGCATAAGCCGAAAATACTTGATTTTAGGTAATTGAAAAAATATTCGTTTCTATTTTATCGAGAAGAATGATGTCAGGCCGTCTGAAAATTAACTACGTTTCAGACGGCCTTTTTGTCACCCTTGTTTTTCGTTGTAATCCTTATTTATCAAGCATCTTACAAAAAGGGTTTTGAAAAAGAGAAGTTTATATTTTGACTAAATCCAGCCGTATGAATCCATAGTGAAATGTGTTATCTTATCTACGTGTGTTAAGAAACATTAATAAGTTTGTATTTTTCTTACAGAGAAAGGCTTCAAAATGGATGGATGGACTCAAACGCTGAGTGCCGGTACTTTGCTCGGTATCGCCGCGGCAGCGATTTTGCTGATCTTGATTTTGATTGTAAAACTGCGCGTTCATGCCTTGCTGACGTTGGTATTGGTCAGCTTGCTGACTGCCATCGTAACAGGTCTGCCTATGGGCAGCATTGTTAATGATGTATTGGTCAAAAACTTCGGCGGTACACTTGGCAGCGTGGCGTTGTTGGTTGGTTTGGGTGCAATGCTTGGCCGTTTGGTGGAAACTTCCGGCGGTGCTCAGTCTTTGGCAGATGCGCTGATTCGGATTTTTGGTGAGAATCGTGCGCCGTTTGCCTTAGGCGTGGCTTCTTTGATTTTCGGTTTTCCGATTTTCTTTGATGCCGGTTTGGTGGTGATGTTGCCGATTGTGTTTGCAACGGCACGCCGCATGAAGCAAACTGTTTTGCCCTATGCGTTGGCATCTATTGGCGCATTTTCCGTCATGCACGTCTTCCTGCCGCCACATCCCGGCCCGATTGCAGCTTCTGAATTTTATGGCGCAAATATTGGTCAACTGCTGATTTTGGGTTTGCCTGTTACCTTGATTACTTGGTATTTCAGCGGCTATTTATTGGGTAAGATTTTGGGCCGCAGCATTCATGTGCCCGTTCCTGATTTGCTCAGCGGCGGTACGCAAGATAACGACCAACCGAAAGCGCCTGCAAAGGCATCTACGGTCATTGGCATTATGCTAATTCCTATGTTGTTGATTTTCTTGAATACTGGTTTGTCTACTCTGATCAGCGAGAAAATGGTCAGTGCGGATGAAGGCTGGGTGCAGTTTGCACGAATGCTCGGTTCGACACCAATTGCTTTGCTGATTTCTGTTTTGGTAGCCCTGTATGTATTGGGCAGTAAACGTGGTGAAAAAGCCAGCGCTTTGGAGAAAACCATTGATGGCGCATTGGGCCCGGTTTGCTCGGTTATTTTGATTACCGGTGCAGGCGGTATGTTCGGCGGCGTATTGCGTGCTTCCGGTATCGGTAAGGCTTTGGCCGACAGCATGGCTGACTTGGGTATTCCTGTTTTACTGGGCTGTTTCTTGGTAGCTTTGGCTTTGCGTATTGCGCAAGGTTCTGCGACTGTTGCCCTGACTACCGCTGCCGCGTTGATGGCACCGGCCGTTGCGGCGGCAGGTTTCAGCGATTGGCAGATTACTTGCGTGGTATTGGCGACGGCGGCAGGTTCCGTTGGTTGCAGCCACTTTAACGACTCAGGCTTCTGGCTTGTCGGCCGTCTGTTGGATATGGATGTGCCGACGACCTTGAAGACATGGACGGTCAACCAAACACTTATCGCACTCATCGGTTTTGCTTTATCGTCAGTGTTGTTTATCTTGGTTTAATCGAAAATGGCCGGCGGATAGTGTTTTTGAGATAACACAATCCGCCTGTTTTCAAATACCGTTAAAATCTAGATAAACAAGGAGTAGAAAAATGACGACACATTTTGTCATGATGGGCGTGTGCGGTTGCGGTAAAACCACTGCCGCATTGTCTTTGCAAAAACATCTCAACCAATGCCCATATGCCGAAGGCGATGATTTCCATACTCAAGCCAACCGCGACAAAATGGGTGCCGGTATTCCGTTGACGGACGAAGACCGCTATCCTTGGCTGGGCAATTTGCGTGACTGGATGACAGAGCAGGCAAAAAACGGGGAAAAATATTCCATTGTTACTTGTTCCGCACTCAAGCATCACTATCGCGATATTCTGCGTGGTGCAGAAGGGAAGGTGGCTTTTATTCATCTGACTCCGCCTCAAGCAATCAATCTTGAACGTATGCTGTCGCGTCAGGGGCATTATATGAAAGCCGGAATGCTGGATTCGCAGCTGGAGATTTTGGAAGAGCTGGGTGCGGATGAGTACGGCGTTAAAATTGACAATCCGGGTTCGCCTGAAGCCGTTGAGGCAGATATTGTGAACTGGGTGAAAGCGCAAGGCTTGATTTAGTAATGATCAGAAATGGAAAGGCCGTCTGAAATATTTCAGACGGCCTTTTTTGATGGGATTTAGAATGTTTTTTGCGAGTCAAGCAATAAGGTAACCGGCCCGTCATTGCAAAGGGAAACCTGCATATGGGTTTGGAATCTGCCGGTTTCGACAGTCAATCCATGTTTGCGCAAAAGTTGCGCGGTATATTGATAAAGCTTATCCGCTTGTTCGGCAGGGGCAGCATTGGAGAAAGATGGGCGGCGGCCGCTGCGCGCATCAGCGTAAAGGGTAAACTGGGAAACCAGTAATATCGAGCCACCGACATCTTTGAGCGATAAATTTAATTTGCCGTTTTCGTCTTCAAAGATACGCAGGTTGGCGGTTTTATCCGCAATGTATTTGGCGTCTGTTTCTGTATCGGTGTGGGTAACGCCGAGCAATATCATAAATCCGTTGTCGATTTTGCCGCAGGTTTCGCAGGAGTTTTCGGACAAAACGTCAACTTTGGCTTGGGTAACTTTTTGGATAACAGCGCGCATGATGTTTTTGAATAAAAGAAGTTTGTAAAAAAGGGCGTAAAAGACACGCCCTTTGGGTTGGAGTATGGTTTCAGACGGCCTGAAACCATTGAATCAATTTACGGATTAATGCCGTTTTCTTTTAAGATACGTTCGATCTGATTCTCGACTTTTTGTCGTTTAACAGCTTGGGCAATCTGATTGCGTACCAGTTCGAAAGGTTCGGCATTGGGATCGTGTTCTACTGCACTGAGTTTAAACAGATAAAAACGGTTTTCCATTTGAATCGGCTCATGCGTTACATCGCCTCGGTTCATGTCGGCAAAAGCGGTAGCCAGTTGAGGAGAGAGCTGCTGCGGAGAGATGAAGCCGTCGAACTCTTGTTCGGGGTTTGGATAGCGTTTCATCAGCTCTTCAAATGACAAGCCTTTTAGCAGCAGCTCTCGCGCGGCGCGTACTTCGTCGGCTGAAGCAAAGCTGACTTGTTGCAGCTTGATAATGCGTGTTTGATGGTCGTAGAAACGGCGCAACTCAGCATCGTCAACCGCGGTTTGACGTTCTAGATAAGCAGCGTATTGGTTGGCATAAAACTCAGCTTCAACGTTTTTAAGCTGATTCTGCACTTCTGCATCTTTGTCCAAACCAGCCTGGATGGCTTCATTTTTCAAAATTTCCAAAGTCTGCAAACGTGTAACCACATCTTTGCGGATTGCCTGACCATCGGGTTTGGCAGTCTGGTTGGGATGTTGATCGGCTTGTCTCAATACTTCGGCAACCATGCTGTCGATACGGGCGGGATCGATTTCAGGTGCTTTGGCAGTTGCCAAGCCGATGGTTGATAGGGCGAGGATAGCCAAAACGGCAGTTTTGGGCTTGATGTTCATGTGAGTTCCTTATTGCCCGCCGTTATCACGGCGGGCACGTTATATTATTTGTTGACTTTGATGCTGGCTTTTTTCAGCAATGATTGAATGGCCGCATCAACACGGGCTGCCTGTAAGTCGCTGCCAATCTCGTTTTTAGAGGCTTCGTAAGAAGGTACGGTAACGTTACGGCGGTCATTGACGTAGAAAACGGCGTACAAATTACCGTTTTGCAGCGGCGTTTTAGTGTGCGCACCTTTTTTCAGGTCTTTGACAGCTGCGTAAAGCGGAGGCGCTGATTCTTGCAAATCTTTAAGCGGAACATAAGCTTTAGGGATACCGCCGGCTTTTTTGGCCGCTTCGTCAATTGAGTATTGGTTCAATACCGAAACAAAGCTTTTTTTCGCATCCAAATCGGCAATGGCTTTTTGGGCATTGCTGCTGCTGTCAGTCACGATTTCGCCCATTTGGACTTCCTGAGTACCTTTATAGAAGTTGCTGAAGTCGTTGTAAGCGGCTTTGACATCTTTTTCTTGAACAGGATATTGACGGACGATATGCGCCGCGAAAGCTTGGCCTAACAAATCATTTTCGAAAACTGCCCATTCGGTTTT
>NZ_JBQCVF010000097.1:0-8095 GCF_051962515.1 Neisseria sp. P0009.S007
TTTGTTTTGGTTTTCGCTGCCCAATACCAGCACTTTATTGTTGAAACTGTCGTCCCATGTGCGCGAGAACGGCAGGGCATGGTCGATTTCGATATAGCCTTTTTCGTTCAGACGGCCTAGGTTGATTTCTTTGCCCGAATACAGGCATTTGCCGTGTTGTTGCTCGTACAGGCGCAGTTTCAGAATATCTTTGGATTTGGGTTCGCCGACAAAATTGGGGAAATACTCTCGGAACTTAGCGGCGGCTTTTTCCCGGTCTTTACGGTTTTCTTCTTGGCGTTTTTCGATTTCTTTGCGGTCTTTAAACGATTTGCCTACTTCCCTTGCCGTTTCAATATGGATACGTGCAGGGGAGCCGTACCGGCGTACAACGGCATTTATGACTTTTCTGGCTTGAGATAAGGCGCGCAAGACGACGGGGTTGCGGATTTCGTCGGCGGGAATCGGCGGCAGATAAATCTTTTCTTCCGCATTTTTCTTGCCGTAATGGTCTCCGTAGATTTCGGCGCAGGCTTCATCGTAACGTTTGCCTTGCTCCATTAGAGGCACAATTCGGCGCAATGCTTTCAAGGAAATTTGGACGAACTTGTCGAAGCTGATGTGTTTTAACAGCGCTTCTAAAATTTCGGGCTGAACACGGTCTTTCAGACGGCCTGTAATGTCTTCATCGGTTTTGAACAGGGAGAATGCCGTGCCGATTTCGTCTTGTAATTCGGGAGAAAGGTTTAATGGGGATTTTTTGTCTTTCAATCCTTCTTTTTCCAGCGCACGGCTGATGGCATGGTAGGCCTTCATTTCCATCAATGTTGAGGCTTCGGCATTGTCTTTACCATAGCGCAAGCCTTTGAAAAAGGCGGTATCTTCTAAACCCAGCAGCTTACGGGCTTGTGCGTAAGTCAGTTTGGATTTTCTGTATGGCTCGTCCATAAGCGTGGCGCGTTCGGTAGTGGTCAATGGCCGCTCGCTGCCTTGCTCTAAAATACGCAGGTTGTTCAGCTTGGTCAGCCAGATGAAACGTCCGGCGGTGTAGGTGTTTTTAGCGGCTTTCGGCTCTGTCGGCTCAAAGGTGCAATACCCCAACATTTTTTGAACAGCATCGCCAGACAGGGCAGGGCGTTGCGCCATCAGCAGGGTTTCAATACCTTCTTTAAGGCCGTCTGAAACATGCGGATTGCCGAATTCTTTTTGTTTTTCAAACAGTAAATTCAGCTCTGCTTGTAAATCTTTGCGGTTGAACGTATGCGAATAATCGCCGCGTTGGTTGCGGATATGGCCGCTTTCTTTCTCAAATTTATTTAAAGCTAATTCGGCTGGTGTGCGGAAATTGCCTGTTTGTAAGGCATGGGCATTGTCGGCTACGCCTTTAAGCAAAGCGCCAAGCTCCTTATCGGCAGTTTCGCCCTCGTTTTTTCTTTGCGACAAATAGCCGCGATGTTTGATTAAATGCAACAAGACTGCCGACCACTCCAAAGGCGTCAGTTTGCGATCTAATGCGGCTGCGCGAAGTTGCCATGGTGTATTCGGTAAGGATTTAATCAAGCCGTTTTCATCAAAATCGGCGGCTTGTAATACGCCTTCGCGTTTCAATAGGCGACGGGCCCGAAGCAGGCGATGGGCGCGACGGCGGGTCAGGCGGCGGACGCTGCGTGCCAAGCGTCTCGCTGCTGCGAGAGAGTCGCCTGTTTTCGGTACTTCCGCACGCTCAAATACGCGCACGCCTAAATCAATCAGGCGGATGGGGTTTTCTTCTTCATCAATTTCTACCATTGCCCAGCCGACGGATGCGATGCCGATATCGAGGCCGAGGATGTAGTTGATTGGGTTGGGTTTGAATGCAGCCATCAGTTTCTCCGTAATGTGATGTTTGGTAAGTATAAATATATCCTAGGTAAGTATTACCATGCAAATGAAATGCTTGACTGGGTGCCGATTTGGAATTAGAATCTGTCCATATTGTTGCACTGCGAAATGAGAAACGTTGCTACAATAAGGCCGTCTGAAAAGATGTGCCGCAACGCTCTGCCCCTTAAGGCTTCTGCTTTAAGGGGCATCGTTTTGTCTAAATGGCAGGGATTAAAAAGGCCGTCTGAAGTTTCAGACGGCCTTTGGTTTTACCAGATATCGGATTTGATTTTGCGTTTCAAGCCCGGGTGTTCAGAGAGTTTGAACTCTGGGTCTTTGCCCATTTTCAGCTTGGCTGTGTAGTCTTTCAACAGCAGGAAGGCAAGTGGTGACAGGAGCAGGATGGCAACGAGGTTAATCCATGCCATGATGCCCATGGCCATGTCTGCCATATCCCATACCAAGGGTACGTTGGCAACTGCGCCGAAGTAGACCCATGCCAAAACCAGCATACGGAAAACGGCGGTAACCAGCCAATGGCTCTTGATGAATTGGACGTTGGACTCGGCATAGGCATAGTTGCCGATAACGGTTGAAAAGGCAAACATAAACAGGATGGCAGCAAGGAAGCCCGCTCCCCATTCGCCTACCTGGCTGACGATTGCCGCTTGGGTCAGCGCCGCACCGCTCAGGTCGCCGTAAGGCTGTTGATAGGTCAAGACGATAAAGGCGGTGCATGAGCAGACGATGATGGTATCGACGAAAACGCCCAGCATTTGAATCATGCCTTGGGAGACGGGGTGTTTTACTTCGGCTGCGGCTGCGGCGTTCGGCGCGGAACCCATACCCGCCTCATTGGAATACAGGCCGCGTTTGATACCCTGCATCATGGTGGTCGAAATCAGACCGCCGAGGAAACCGCCTGCAGCCGAATCAAAGTTGAACGCGTTGGAGAAAATCTGACCGAACACGTCAGGAATCAGGGAAATATTGGTAGCAATGATGAAGAGTGCTATGACGAGATATAAAACCGCCATCAGTGGAACGATAATTTCCGCGGCTTTAGATACGCGACGGATACCGCCGAAGATAATAGGGGCAGTCAGAATGACCAGGGCGACACCGACATAGTGTTGATCCCAGCCCCATGCCGCTTTGGTGGTATCGGCGATGGTATTGGTCTGTACGGCTTCAAATACAAAGCCGAAACAGAAAATCAGGCTCAGGGCGAACAAAACGCCCAGCCATTTTTGTCCCAGGCCTTGAGTTATGTAGTAGGCAGGACCGCCGCGGAAGTGGTGGTTGTCGTAGTCCCGGACTTTAAAGAGTTGGGCCAGTGAAGATTCGACAAACGCCGAACTCATGCCGATTAAGGCGGTTACCCACATCCAGAATACCGCGCCCGGCCCGCCGAGTTTGATGGCAATCGCCACACCGGCGATGTTGCCTACGCCTACGCGGCTGGCCAAGCCGGTAACGAATGCTTGGAACGGTGTGATTCCGTGCGGATCATCACCTTGTTTGCGGCCACTCAGCATTTCTTTGATACTGCGGCCGAAGAGGCGGAATTGTACAAAACCGGTGGTAACGGTGAAAAAGAGGCCTACGCCTAAAAGCATATATACCAACCCCGACCACATTGGGTCGTTGATGGCGTTTACCCAGCCGTGAAGCTGTTCGAAAAATTGATCCATACAAACCTTTCAGAGTTTCTGCATTTTCAGACGGCCTGTGTGTGTGGGCTGTCTGTAATTGGATGTATTCTAGCAGACTGTCAACAAACTGAAAAACGTTTACATATTCTTTTTTATATTATCTTTTTGATTATCATGGAATTTTATTATTATGGTGTAAAGGATTTATCGATTTAAACTCTTCCGTTTTACATATTTAAACAAAAAGGCCGTCTGAAAACAGAGTCTTGTTTTCAGACGGCCTTGATTTTATTTCAATGCGTTATTCGGGACGCATTTGTGGGAACAGAATTACGTCGCGGATGGTTTGCGAATCGGTCAGCAACATTACCAAGCGGTCGATACCGATGCCGCAGCCGCCGGTCGGCGGCAGGCCGAATTCCATGGCGCGGATGTAGTCGGCATCATAGTGCATGGCTTCGTCGTCGCCGGCATCTTTTTGCGCCACTTGCGCTTTGAAGCGTTCGGCTTGGTCTTCCGGATCGTTCAACTCAGAGTAACCGTTTGCCAGTTCGCGGCCGACAACGAAAAGCTCGAAGCGTTCGGTCAAACCTGGTTTGCTGTCGGATGCGCGTGCCAATGGCGACACTTCGACAGGGTAGTCGATGATGAAAGTCGGGTTCCACAGTTTGCCCTCGGCGCAACCTTCAAACAGGGCAAGTTGCAGGCTGCCGATACCTGGAGAAGGAGGCAAGCTTTCGCCGTGTTTGACGATTTCTTTTTTCAGCCATTCTTCATCGTTCAACTGCTCATCGGTGTAGTGCGGATTGTATTTTTTGATGGCACCGAGAATGGTCAGGCGTTCAAACGGGCTTTCCAAATCGACTTCTTTTCCGTTGTAGCTGATTTTTGCTGTGCCGTTTACTGCGCGGGAAGCGTTGCGGATGATGTCTTCCGCCATTTGCATCATGCGTTCGTAGTCGGAGAAGGCTTCGTAGAATTCGATCATGGTGAATTCAGGGTTGTGGCGTACGGACATGCCCTCGTTACGGAAGCTGCGGTTGATTTCAAACACGCGTTCCAAGCCGCCGACAACCAAGCGTTTCAGATACAGCTCGGGAGCGATACGCAGATAGAGCGGAATGTCCAAGGCATTGTGGTGGGTAACGAACGGTTTTGCCGTCGCACCGCCCGGAATCGGGTGCATCATTGGGGTTTCAACTTCCAAATAATGCTCGTTGACCATGAAATTGCGCACGGATTGGATGATTTGGCTGCGTTTGATGAAGGTATTGCGTGATTCTTCGTTGGCAATCAAATCGACGTAGCGTTGACGGTATTTGGTTTCCTGATCGCTCAAACCTTTGTGTTTGTCCGGCAGAGGGCGCAGGGATTTGGATAGCAGGCGGATGTTGGACACGCGCACGGTCAATTCGCCGTGGTTGGTTTTGAACAAAGTACCTTCCGCGCCGACGATGTCGCCCAAGTCCCAGTGGTTGAAGTCGTCCAAAACTTCTTGGCTCACACCTTTGTTGTTCAGATAAAGCTGGATTTGACCGGTAACGTCTTGAATGGTGGCGAAGCTGGCTTTGCCCATTTGACGTTTGAGCATCATGCGGCCGGCTACTTTGACGGGAATGCCTTGCGGGTCGAGTTCTTCTTTGCTGATTTCACCGTATTGGGTATGCAGGTCGGCGGCGAAGCTGTCGCGTTTGAAATCGTTAGGGTAGGCGTTGCGTTCTTTGCGGATGTTGTGCAGTTTCTCGCGGCGCAGGGCGATGATTTGGTTTTCGTCCAACTGCGGCTCGATTTGAGGATTGTTTTGTTCGCTCATGGTGTTTTCCGGAAAAATAAGTCAGGCTGCCGGAGTGTTCAGACGGCCTGAATAAAGTGAAAAATTGGCTCTATTTTACGCGATGTCGGTATTTTTTTCTATAAAGCCAGAAAGGCCGTCTGAAACCTGAAAAATCGGTTTCAGACGGCCTTTTGTTTTATGAAGGGCAGTATCGGCAGTTAGATATCGGTTTCTAAATAAACAACTTGGGTTTGCAGATATTCTTCCAAGCCGTGTTTGCCGTCGGCGCCGCCGATACCTGATTTTTTCCAACCGGCATGGAAGCCCTGCATGGCTTCAAAGTTTTCGCGGTTGATGTAGGTTTCGCCGAAACGCAGACGGCGGGTTACATAAAACGCTTCATTCAGATTGGTGGTATAGACGGAGCTGGTCAGGCCGAATTCGCTGTCGTTTGCCAAAGCAATGACTTGATCGAGCGTGTCGAAAGTGGCAACAGGCAGGACGGGGCCGAAGGTTTCTTCCTTCATGATGTCCATGCTGTTGTCGGTATTGGTCAGCAGGGTAGGTTCGAAGAAGTAGCCTTTGCCGTCGGCACGTTTGCCGCCGCAAACCAAAGTTGCGCCTTGTCGAACTGCACGTTCGACTTTCTCGGCAACGGCTTTGACGGCGCGCTCTTCAATCAATGGGCCCATTTCCAGTGCGCCAGGTTCGGCCTTAGCTGGATTGCCGTAGCGCACGCCTTTCATGGCGGCGGTCATTTTTTCAATAAATGCGTCTTTCAGGCTGTTGTGGACATACACGCGTTCGGCGCAGTTACAGATTTGACCAGTATTGCCCACGCGTGAAGCCAAGATGGATTTGACGGCCAGATCCAGGTCGGCATCTTTCAAAACGATGGCAGGGGCTTTGCCGCCCAGTTCCAGTGAGACTTTGGTAATGTTGGCGGCGGCAGCTTCCATTACTTGACGGCCGGCATCGACAGAACCGGTCAGGCTGACCATATCGACTTGCGGATGCGATGCTAAGGCATTGCCGATTTCTGCGCCTGGGCCGTTGACGACGTTGAATACGCCGGCAGGTAAGCCTGAAGCATGAACGATTTCAGCAAAGATGTGGCAGTTAATCGGGGTAACGCTGCTTGGTTTGACGACGATGGTATTGCCTGTTACCAAAGCCGGGCCCATTTTGCGGGCGATCAGGAAGAATGGGAAGTTCCACGGCAAAATGCCGGCGATTACGCCCAAAGGACGTTTGAACAATAAAATGTTTTCGCGCGGACGGTCGCTTTGGATGATTTCGCCTTCATAACGGCGCGCCCATTCGGCTTGGTAATCGAGATAATCGGCAGTGAACATGACTTCTATGCGTGCCAAATCTTTGGTTTTTCCGCCTTCGGCAACAATGGTATCCGTCAGCTCGTCGGCACGTTCGCGGATGCCTTGGGCAATTTTGCGCAGGTATGCGCCGCGCTCAACGGCAGGCAAACGCTCCCATGTAGTTTGCGCATCTCTGGCCGCGGCAACGGCACGATCAACATCGGCTTTTCCACCTTTAGGCTCACGCGCGATGACTTCTTCGGTTGCCGGATTCAATACATCACGCCATGTACCGTTAAAGTCGGTTTCAAAGCGGCCGTTGATATACATAGACAGTTGTTTCATCAAACCTTCTCCTGTTGTTGTAGTTGGATGTAGTTTTAGTCTATGCCTAAATTGTCTGGCATACAAGAGGATTTGGCATGGGTTGATGGTAGGTATTTGGAAGTTTTTAGAAAAAGATGTTGGGTGGGGGAGTTGGGTTTGATTGATTCAAGAGGTTGGTGCTGGTGTGATGCCTTGAGTTGCATCCATAACAGCATTGTGACAAAGCTCGGATATTGCTTGATTTTGATGATGAGAAAGGTATCAAGTGAAGAAAGGCTTGATGGAGAATATAAAAAAAACCTGCTTTTTTCAAAGCAGGTTTTCATATTTGGTGGGTCGTGAGCGATTCGAACGCTCGACCAACGGATTAAAAGTCCGCTGCTCTACCGACTGAGCTAACGACCCGATAAGCTGTGCATTATAGGGAGATTGTTTCTTTTCGTCAACTGTTTTTTTGAAATTTTTTTCAAAAAACGTAAACCAGCTGTTATTTGGCGTTAATTCTCCCTTTTTCGAGTATTAATTATGTTATGATTTTCTAATCTGTCAGTTCTGATGGATATTTTTTAGACCAAAGGATATACAACATGAAAAAATTATTGATTGCTGCGATGATGGTGGCTGGTTTGGCTGCTTGTTCTCAAGAGGCGAAACAGGAAACTCAAGAAGCGGCTTCTGCCGTTGCTTCTGATGTGAACGCTGCTGCCGAACACGCGGCTTCTGCTGCCGATGCTGCTGCTTCCGAAGCTAAAGGCGCTGCTGAACAGGCTGTTTCTGACGCTAAAGAAGCCGGTGCCGATGCGAAGGAAACTGCGGAGAAAGCAATTTCCGATGCTAAAGAAACTACCGGTAAAGCCATCGATGGTGCTAAAGAAGCCAGCGACAAAGCCTTGGACGATGCAAAAGCTGCTGTGGGTGAAGCTAAAGATGCTGCCAAAGATGCGGCTAAAGATGCTTTGGGTAAAGCAGCCGATGCGACTCAAGAAGCTGCCGATAAATTGAAAGACGCTGCTAAATAAGCTGGTGTTTGATATTTGAAAAGGCCGTCTGAAATGTTCAGACGGCCTTTTTATATCGGCAGATTATTTTTTCTCTTGCTGACGCGTGTACACCAAAGAAGTCAGGATGGATGCACCCAGTGCGCCGAAGACGACGGACAGGGAAATGGAAATCGGGATATG
>NZ_JBQCVF010000098.1:0-3761 GCF_051962515.1 Neisseria sp. P0009.S007
CCCTATACTTCCATGCAGGCATTCCCTTCTGAAATCCAAGCGGAAGATATTCACGACAACCTTGCCCGCCGCACCGCCGCCCGCCACAAACTAGCTGCGGCCGTCGCCCCATTGCGCGACTACTCTCCGCGCACCATCGAAAATGACGAAATTCTGGCCAATTTGGGACAAATCAGCCGTCCTGCCAGCCTGCGCCGTCAAGTTCGCCATACCGAAGCGGCCGCCGAAAGATGGGCGCGCAAACAAGCTGCCACGGAAGCTGTTGCACCACAACCTGCCGTATCGGCAACGCCGTCCCGTCCAAAACCGGCTGCGCCTGTTAAAAAATCCCCTTATATCTCCCGACCTGCCGCGCCAAACGCAACCGTAGTCGAGCCGCCTGCCGTACCGGTTGTCCCGATGGCGAAAACCGATATTCCCGAGCCGCCCGTTTTCCAAACCTCGATTGCACCGATTGATATCCCCGAGCCGCCTGCTTTCGAACATAAAATCCAAGTGCCGATTTTTGATTCGCAAGTCAATGCGCATGTTAGCAATCAGCCTGAACGCAGTATCCGCGATTATTTAATCAGCGAATCTGCGGAAGAAGAAACAGAATTCGATGGTGAGCCGGAAGCGCCTGTACAAGCGGAAACAGAAGCGATTCAAGCGGTTGAAACGATTGAACCTGTTGAACCTGTTGAAACAATCGCAAGGCCGTCTGAATATACACAGACAGTCATTGAAACGCCTGTTCGAAGCGTAGAACCAAGCGTTCAAGAAGATACACCAAGCATAGCTATTCCAACTTCGGCAACCCTGACCGAGGCACACCTGCCGACCACTGCCCTGCTCCTGCCGCCGCAGTTTGACCCAAGCGCCTCGCAAACTGAAGAACAGTTGCTGGAAAACAGCATTACCATCGAAGAAAAACTGGCCGAGTTCAAAGTTAAAGTCAAAGTGATGGACTCCTATTCCGGCCCGGTCATTACGCGTTATGAGATTGAGCCTGATGTCGGTGTACGCGGCAGTGCCGTTTTGAACCTTGAAAAAGACTTGGCGCGCTCGCTTGGCGTGGCTTCCATCCGCGTGGTGGAAACTATCCCAGGCAAAACCTGCATGGGCTTGGAATTGCCTAATCCGAAACGCCAAATGATCCGCCTGAGCGAAATCTTCAATTCGCCTGCATTTACCGAGTCCAAATCCAAACTGACCCTCGCACTCGGCCAAGACATCACCGGCCAGCCTGTCGTCACCGACTTGGCCAAAGCGCCGCATCTGCTGGTTGCCGGTACGACCGGTTCGGGTAAATCCGTGGGTGTGAATGCCATGATTCTGTCCATGCTCTTCAAAGCAACGCCTGAAGACGTGCGCATGATTATGATTGACCCGAAAATGCTGGAATTAAGCATTTACGAAGGCATTCCTCACCTGCTCGCCCCTGTCGTAACCGATATGAAGCTGGCCGCAAACGCGCTGAACTGGTGCGTCAACGAAATGGAAAAACGCTACCGCCTGATGAGCTTTATGGGCGTGCGCAACCTTGCCGGCTTCAACCAAAAAATTGCCGAAGCCGCCGCTCGTGGCGAAAAAATCGGCAGCCCGTTCAGCCTCACGCCTGAAAATCCTGAACCATTGGAGAAACTGCCGTTTATCGTGGTCGTGGTAGATGAGTTTGCCGATCTGATGATGACTGCAGGCAAGAAAATCGAAGAGCTGATTGCCCGTCTTGCCCAAAAAGCACGCGCAGCCGGCATCCATTTGATTCTTGCCACCCAACGCCCAAGCGTGGATGTCATTACCGGACTTATTAAAGCCAATATTCCGACACGCATTGCCTTCCAAGTGTCCAGCAAAATCGACAGCCGCACGATTCTTGACCAAATGGGTGCGGAAAACTTGCTCGGTCAAGGCGATATGCTGTTCCTGCCACCCGGTACCGGCTATCCGCAACGTGTACACGGCGCATTCGCATCAGACAACGAAGTACACCGCGTAGTGGAATACTTGAAACAATTCAGCACGCCTGACTATATCGACGATATTTTAAGCAGCGGTTCGACCGAGGACTTTACCAGCACCAGCCGCAGCAACGACAGCGACCTCGACCCCATGTATGACGAAGCCGTTTCCGTTGTCTTGAAATCGCGTAAGGCCAGCATTTCCAATATCCAACGCCAACTGCGCATCGGCTACAACCGCGCTGCCCGCCTGATTGATCAAATGGAAGCCGACGGTATTGTTTCCCCGGCGGAAAACAATGGCAACCGCACCATCTTGGCGCAAAGCAGTGAGCATTTAGATTAACTTATCTCCATCAATAAAAGGCCGTCTGAAAAGTTTTCAGACGGCCTTTTTTAATCAGATAATGGGTTCAGAGATTCCAATTAAATAAACAAGCAAATAAGTAATCTGTAAACGGCATTTCTTACAAAAACAAATGCTTTTGCATTAACGGCATTTGCTTCGCTATCAAATAAATCCAGTCCCAATAATCAAAATTCGACCTGCCAAATATATGTCCCTATCCATTTGTCGCCATTTTCAGACTGCCTTTTGTCAAGACCGGAAAAAACAGGTAAATCCGTTTTTCGATTAGAAGCAATATTATTATGATTCATGCCTTCGGCAACACCCCCACCCTTTACGAGGAAAAACAAATGAAAAAATATTTTGCAGAATTTTTCGGCACTTTCTGGCTGGTATTCGGCGGCTGCGGCAGCGCAGTTTTGGCAGCAGCCTACCCTGAACTTGGCATTGGTTTTGCCGGTGTCGCCTTGGCATTCGGCTTGACCGTACTGACCATGGCTTACGCCGTCGGCCACATTTCCGGCGGCCACTTCAATCCTGCCGTTTCCGTCGGCCTTTTCATCGGCGGCCGTTTCAACGGTAAAGACCTGTTGCCTTACATCGTATCCCAAGTTATCGGTGCGATTGCCGCCGCGGGCGTTCTGTATCTGATTGCTTCCGGTAAAACCGGTTTTGATGCTGTTGCTTCCGGCTTTGCCAGCAACGGTTTCGGCGAGCACTCTCCTAACGGTTACGACATGATGGCTGCTTTGCTGATCGAATTCGTACTGACCGCATTCTTCCTGATTATCATCATGGGTTCTACCGACAAATTGGCTCCGGCCGGCTTTGCCCCTATCGCCATCGGCCTGGGTCTGACCCTGATTCACTTGATCAGCATTCCTGTGACCAATACTTCCGTTAACCCTGCACGTTCTACCGGCGTTGCCTTGTTCCAAGGTGGCTGGGCTGTTGAACAACTGTGGTTGTTCTGGTTGGCTCCTATTGCCGGCGCAGCAGTTGGCGCGGCTATTTACCGCTTCGTTTTGGCTAACAACGACAAATAATCTTGACGGAATGACATTCCCGGTGCGGCTGACACTTCTAAACTGACCGCACCCAAGTTGCCGAGACACAAACGCACCGCCTGCCTCAGACGGTGCGTTTGTTTTTGCCGTGTTACAATATTTTCTTTTCCCACATTCTCAAACCATCATGCAAACCTTACCTTTTCAAACCGATATCGCTGCCAGAATGCTTGTCAATACCGAAAACGAAACCATTCATCCCGATGCCGTATTCGTACAAACGCAAAACGGCTATTGGATTGCCTGGCACGACCAGCAAGCCGCCCTGCTTGCCCCCGACACACCACCCGATATTCCCTGCTTTTGGGTAGAAGGCGCAGAAAGCCTGGAAGAGCTGGTAAGCATGGTAGAAAACGGCGAATTTGACGAAGTTGAAGAATTTGACGGCGATGATGATGCTTGGCA
>NZ_JBQCVF010000098.1:3861-6032 GCF_051962515.1 Neisseria sp. P0009.S007
GAAGAGCTGGTAAGCATGGTAGAAAACGGCGAATTTGACGAAGTTGAAGAATTTGACGGCGATGATGATGCTTGGCAAGAAGCACTCGGATGCGGCCATCATCATGAAGGACACTGCGGATGCAGTCATTGAGATGCACAAAACGCCTGCTTCCGGCACTTGCCCTTTGTCTGACGCTTAACGGCTGCGTTATAGGCGCGGCTGTCGATTTGGCTGCCACAACCGTCCTGACTGCCGGAAAATTGGTCGTCAAAGGAACGGGGGCAGTGATTGATGCCGCCATTCCCGACAGTAAAAAAGACAAGGATAAAGAAAAAGAGAAGGAAAAGAGCAAAGAAAAGCCAAAATCGGAAGAAATCGTCTATAAGGAAGATTCATCCGACGAAGTAGCGCAATAATCCTTTAGACGGCCTCAGTAAGGTAACCAATCCTACTGAGGCCGTCTGAACATTCATCCTTACATATAGCCCTGTTCGCGCAAAGAGCAGGTTTCTTTTGCCGTCACGATAAAATGGTCCAACAGCGTAATATCGACCAAACTTAAAGCCTGTTTCAAACGCTCTGTAAACTGCACATCAGATTCAGACGGCCTTCCCGAACCACCCGGATGATTGTGTGCCAAAATCAAACTGTCGGCGTATTCATCCAATGCCAATTTGACGATTTCACGGATATAAACCGTGTTTTCCGCCACCGTACCACGCGACAATTCCCGTACCGCAATCAATTGATTTTGACGGTTGAGAAGCAAAGCAACGCTGACCTCGATTTTTTCATGCCCAAGATGCAGGCGCAGATAATCCGCAACCGATTTCGGGTTTGACAGAACCATCTGCTCCTGCAAATCCTCACCCAAAATCCGCCGCCCGATTTCTTTGACCACTGCAAATTGAGTATAGCTCGCCAAGCCCATGCCCTTATAAGCAGCGAGTGTTTTGGCATCCGCACTCATCAGCTTCCCCAAACTGCCAAACTCGCTCAACAAATAACGAGCCAAATCGACCGCGCTCATACCGCGCGTTCCGACACGCAACAAAATCGCCAGCAACTCCGCATCACTCAACGCCGCCGCACCATGCGCCAAGAGCTTCTCGCGCGGCCGTTCCCCTTCAGGCCATTCTTTGATACTCATGTTTTCCCTTTTATTTATATAGCGGATTTAGTTTCAATTTTGAGCAAACCCGCCTCTCCCGATATAAAACGTGATCCATTATGGTTTTAGCAAATAAATGCAATTTGCGTATTTTATTCTATTTTGAATAATTATTTAAGACATATAAATAACAATTAAGCCACTTTGTGCAGAAAAACAACGTTACCCATTTTCGCTATCCTGTTCCCCTGCCTGCCTTTCCTTTCATATTTGTTTCAAATCAGCCGATACAAGCAATTTCATATTGCCCCTATGAGGCTTAGGCTAATATAATATCGAGTTTGCCGAGAGCAAAAGCTTAGGCTTAAACTGCTTTCTATCCACGCTGCCCGTGCGCTTTACAAGAGTTTCAGACGGCCTCCGTCCGGCTCCCGCCAGCAATCAAACAGCTTTTTATCACCCATTCGAAAATCCGTTTTGCCGGTACTCGTCTTTCTTTTTGGAGTATTGCCATTATGACCGCAACCACTGCGTCTTCAGCCAAACCTTATCTGCAAATCCAAGGCTTGGTGAAAAAGTTTGGTGACAATTACGCTGTCGATAACATCGACTTGGACATTTACCAACATGAAATCTTTGCCCTTTTGGGCAGCTCAGGCAGTGGCAAATCTACGCTGCTGCGCATGTTGGCAGGCATGGAAAGCCCAAATCAGGGCAAAATCATTCTCGACGGCCAAGACATTACCAAGCTTGCTCCGTACGAGCGCCCAATCAACATGATGTTCCAAAGCTATGCCCTGTTCCCGCACATGAGCGTTGAGCAAAATATCGCTTTCGGTCTGAAACAAGACAAAATGCCTAAAGGCGAAATCGATGCCCGCGTGGAAGAAATGCTGCGCCTGGTGCAAATGACCAAATACGCCAAACGCAAGCCGCACCAACTTTCCGGCGGCCAACAACAACGTATCGCTTTGGCACGCAGCCTGGCGAAACGTCCTAAAATCCTGCTGCTTGACGAACCTTTGGGCGCACTCGATAAAAAACTGCGCCAACAAACCCAACTGGAATTGGTCAACAC
>NZ_JBQCVF010000098.1:6132-7839 GCF_051962515.1 Neisseria sp. P0009.S007
ACGATTGATGAAGACTTAGGCCGTCTGAACATTGCCATCAGCTATCAGAACTACGCCGACATCTTCCAAAACTTTTGGAATACGCTCAATCCGTTTGGCGACAGTGAAAACAGCAATATCTATCTGATGACCTACTGGTCTTCGATTAAGACCGCGCTGACGACGACCATCATCTGCCTGTTGATTGGTTATCCGACCGCTTATGCCATTTCACGCGCCAATCCGGCTGCGCGCAACGGCCTGCTGTTGGCAATCATGCTACCTTTCTGGACCTCTTTCCTGTTGCGTGTTTACGCATGGATGGGCTTATTGGGTCACAACGGCATCATCAATAATTTCTTAATCAAATATGGAATCATCAGCGAGCCTTTAGACTTGTTCTACAATGCGTTCTCGCTGAATTTGGTGATGGTTTACGCCTATCTGCCGTTTATGATTTTGCCGCTGTACACACAATTGGTAAAACTGGACAACCGCCTGCTCGAAGCCGCTTCCGACTTGGGCGCAGGTCCGATCAAATCGTTCTTTACCATTACCCTGCCTTTATCCAAAACAGGCATCATCGCAGGCTCTATGCTGGTCTTCGTTCCGGCCGTCGGTGAATTTGTGATTCCTGAATTGGTGGGCGGTTCTGAAAACCTGATGATTGGTAAAGTATTGTGGCAGGCATTCTTCGACCAAAACAACTGGCCGCTGGCTTCTGCTGTCGCCGTCGTCATGGTTGCCCTGCTGGTTGTACCGATTGCCCTGTTCCAGCACTATGAAAACCGCGAATTGGAAGAAGGAGGCAAATAATGCAGAAAACCAAATTATCCTGGTTCTTGAAACTGATGCTCCTGCTCTCGCTGGCATTCCTCTATATTCCGCTGGTAGTTTTAGTCATCTATTCTTTCAATGAATCCAAACTGGTTACCGTTTGGGGCGGTTTCTCAACCAAATGGTACGGCGCATTGATGGAAAACGACACCATCTTGGAAGCAGCTTGGCTGTCATTGCGTATCGCCATTGTTTCCTCACTTGCCGCCGTAGCACTCGGCACATTAGCTGGTTACGCTATGGCGCGTATCAAGCGCTTCCGCGGCAGCACCCTGTTTGCCGGTATGATTTCCGCGCCTATGGTGATGCCTGATGTGATTACCGGTTTGTCCATGCTGCTGTTGATTATTCAGGTGCAAATGTTCCTGCAAGGCAGCGAATTGCTGCAATCGCTATACTTCGATCGCGGTTTCTTCACCATCTTCCTCGGTCACACCACACTTTGCATGGCGTACATTACCGTCGTTATCCGCTCGCGCCTGGTGGAATTGGATCAATCCTTGGAAGAGGCTGCAATGGACTTGGGTGCCCGTCCGCTGAAGATTTTCTTCGTGATTACCCTGCCGCTGATTGCCCCTGCGATTGCTTCAGGCTTCCTCTTGGGCATTACCCTGTCTTTGGACGACTTGGTGATTACCTCCTTCCTATCAGGCCCGGGTTCATCGACATTGCCGCAAGTGATTTTCTCCAAAATCAAACTCGGCCTTGACCCTCAGATGAACGTTTTGGCAACCATCCTGATCGGTATCATCGGTACGCTGGTTATTGTTGTTAACTACTGGATGATGCGTCAGGCAACCAAACGGGAACGCGAGGCTGCCGAAGCCTACCGCCAAGAAAAATTGGCAGCCGAGAAAGCCGCCTAATATGCAGACAGGCTGTCCGATAAAG
>NZ_JBQCVF010000099.1:0-7800 GCF_051962515.1 Neisseria sp. P0009.S007
GAATTTCTGACTTATTTCGACTACTTCGCCCGCAAAGACTACGGCGACGATTATTTGGAAACCCACGGCAAAGAAATCGCCAACCATATGCAGCAGGTGGTGTACAGCATCAACCAGCCTGCCGCCGCACGCGGTTATCAAAGCGTATTCTGGAATATTTCCGTTTACGATCAATACTATTTTGACGCGATGTTCGGCGATTTCGTCTTCCCCGATTTCAGCAAACCGGTTTGGCCGAGCGTGGCGAAGCTGCAAAACTTCTTCCTTAAATGGTTTAATCAAGAGCGCACCAAAGCCGTTTTGACCTTCCCCGTCGTGACCGCTGCGATGCTGACCGACGGCGGCAAATGCAAAGACACCGTGTTCGCCGACGAAATGGCGAAAGAATTGGCGGAAGGCAATTCCTTCTTCGTCTATCTTTCCGACAACCCCGACTCCTTGGCTTCCTGCTGCCGCCTGCGTAACGCCATCGAAGACCGAACCTTCAGCTACACCCTCGGCGCGGGCGGCGTGGCGACCGGTTCCATCAACGTCATCACCATCAATATGAACCGGTTGGAGCAAGACGGGCGCGACCTTGCCGCCGAAGTGGCCAAAATCCACAAATACCAATACGCCTACCGCAAACTGATGGAAGAATACCAAGCCGCCGGCATGCTGCCCGTTTACGATGCAGGCTTTATCACGCTGGACAAACAGTTCCTCACCATCGGCATCAACGGCATGGCGGAAGCCGCCGAATCGCAAGGCATCAAAGTCGGCCACAACGACGACTACATCAACTTCGTCCAAGGTCGTCTGAAAACCATATTCGAAGCCAACCAAGCCGCCAGCAAGCACTACGGCGTGAAGTTCAACACCGAGTTTGTCCCCGCCGAAAACCTCGGCGTAAAAAACGCCAAATGGGATAAAGCCGATGGCTACAAAGTCAGCCGCGACTGCTACAACTCCTATTTCTACGTCGTTGAAGACGAAGAAATCAACGCGCTCGACAAATTCCTTTTGCATGGTAAAGAACTGGTGGATTGGCTCGACGGTGGCTCCGCGTTGCACCTGAACCTCGACGAAGCCTTGCCCGAATCTGGCTACCGCTCGCTCTTGGACATCGCCGCGCAAACCGGCTGCAACTACTTCTGCGTGAACGTGCGCATCACCATCTGCAACGAATGCGGCCATATCGACAAACGCACCCTGCACGCCTGTTCTGCTTGCGGCAGCCACGACATCGACTACGGCACCCGCGTCATCGGCTACCTGAAACGCGTATCTGCATTCAGTAGCGGTCGTCGCAAAGAACATGCGCTCAGACATTATCACCGTAAAGCGGCGTAATCGTTGAAAAAAAGATTGCTTGCAAGCCTAAGGCCGTCTGAAATTTCAGACGGCCTTGATCATGTTGAGATAGGCCGGCTCTTTCAATGATATAGTTTTGATTAAATTAAACAAAAACTCTTGACACCTTCATATAATGAATTAACATATAATATCCTTTAACCTAAATTTAAAAAAGTGAGAGACACATGAAAACATCAGCTTTATTGGCGGCTTTGTTGGTAGCCCTGTCCCTGTCAGCATGCGGCGGTTCAGGCTCATCTTCTTCTGCCGTTTGTGACGAGTACGAAAAAGCATTTGCCGAAGCAACTAAAGACGTAGATGCCGCAACCAAAGACATGATGCAAAAATCTTTCGAACAAACCAAAGAAGCGTTGAAAAACTTGCCTGCAGACCAACGCGATGCAACTTGTAAAACTTCTTTGGACGCTTTGAAAGGCGTTCCTGCTGCAGAAACTCCTGAAGAAAAAGCCGAAGAAGCCAAAGATGCTGCTGAAGAGGCTAAAGAAGACGCAAAAGACGCAGCGGAAGATGCCAAAGAAGCTGCTGAAGACGCTAAAGAAGAAGCTAAATAATTCGGATAGCTTTAGAGAAAAACGGATTCCAATGATTTGGAATCCGTTTTTTGTTTTGTGAATCAGAGTGTCTGGGATAAGGCATTTTTCAATTTTCAGACAGTCATTTCTTATGCCATCTGAAAGCGTTAGTTTCAACTAAGTTTAATTTACAACAGAAAGCCATCAATCAAACAACCGCGTGCGTGCGTACCGTACACACCCTACACGTTGGTTTTGAAGTTCCGCGTAATTCATAGGTAGGGTGTGTGGCGTAGCCACGCACGCGGTCGAATGGATATACAGGCTACGGCTTATCCTATGTATTGTTTAAAGTTTCGCATGATTCACAGGTAGGATGTGTGTGATACGCACGTGGTCGGTAAGTTTTTTATTATGGTATTCATTCCCCAAAACTCATTACCGCCGTTTCTTTTGTGCCGCCCCAATCTAACGGCAGCCATCCATCCCGTACATAACGGTGAAACGACGAAAACGGCCAATCGCGGACATTGCCGCACAATCCATGTTTGATGGGATTGAAATGGATGTAGTCCGTGCAACGTTGCAAATCTGTTTCGTCGCGCACGGTGTGTTCGTAAAAACGCCGTTGCCAAATACCGCGTTCGTGCCGCCGCTGTTTGCTGGCAGACAGGTTTTCGGCATGAGGGAAATGTGCAGAGAATTTGGTTTTAATCAGCCGCCAGCGCAGGGAATAATCCGCATCGTCGGGCGGCAACGTCCAAATGGCGTGAATGTGGTTCGGCAGCACGCATACGGCGACGGTTTCAAAGGGATATTGTTTTTGCACATCAATATAAGCCGCACGCAATAAGTCGATATGTTCGACAAGCAGGCGCGATTTTGGGTCGGCGAGTTTGACAGTGAAAAAGAATGTGCCGCCGGCAATGAAGTTTCTGCGATAACGCGCCATAGGATTTTTGTTTGTGGTTTGGATGTTGGAGAAGGAACGGTTTGTTGTTTAAGGTTTTAACTTTGTTGGAGCTAGCGCTTTCAGACGACATTGGAGGCCGTCTGAAATGTTGAAACGGCAAAACCGTCAATCAAGCAACCGCGTGCGTGCGTACCGCACACACCCTACACGTTGGTTTTTAAGTTCTGAGTGATTCATAGGTAGGGTGTGTGGCGTAGCCACGCACGCGGTCGGTTGGATATGCAGGCTACGGCTTGCTGATGTTTTCAGACGACATTAGAGGCCGTCTGAAAGCGCTAGCTTCAACGCAGTTAAAAGTTGAAACGGCAAACCGTCAATCAAGCAACCGCGTGCGTGCGTACTGCACACACCCTACGCGTTGGCTTTGAAGTTCCGTGTAATTCACAGGTAGGGTGTGTGGCGTAGCCACGCACGCGGTCGGTGGGTATGCAGGCTACGGCTTGCTATTTACAAGTCAAATCGCTAACTCATACTGCCCAATAATACTTTTTTTAATCTCAATATCTTTTGAGTTAAAAATTAAATGTTTGTATCTTTTTTCTGATTCAATTTTATTTTTAATTTTTTTCGCAATATTTTTATTTCCTTTATACAGGGTTATATGTGGGTTAAATCCAAATTCTCTTATTGGAAAATCTGGTTTATCCCAAATATCTTTTAATGCTGGAGAATTAACTTTAAATACACAAAAATATAAATTTTTATATTCCATAATATCTAAACCTACGACCTCTATTGATATAGTTTGGATAACTTTTTCTACTTTTTCAATCGTAGAGTCATTAAATTTATACCGCGGACCTCGAATTGTAATATGAGGGAAGCTAGGTATGGAATTATGATAATTAGAGCGTAATTCATTGAATAAATTATCTATTTCTTTATTTCTTATATTCAAAAGAAGAATTTTATTTTTCATAATGCTCACTCCAAATCAATTATGAAATTAAAAATAACCGTAAATCTTCGTCTATCGATTGATGTAAAAGTATATCGGAAATAAGTTTTCTAAAAGTCTTGCTATTTCCCAATTCTTCGAGCCTGCTATTATCAATTTCAGTATTATACTGTTCTTTGAGATTTAAAAAATCTATATATTCTTTTTCAAATAAAGTAAAATCATTATTAATTTTACTATTATTTAATTTATTTATGGACTCTCTCAGTCTTTCCCAGGGGGTCTTTTTAATCATTTCTATAAGGTCATCCTCTGAGTTAATTTTAAAAACGAATATATAAATAATAGTAGCAAATACTGTTAGTCTTCTGCTAAACTTTAGACTAATATTTTTTTTCCCCCATTTTTTTGATTGATTAGTGCGGCTTACTTCATAATTTAAACAGAGTGTCCTCCAAAATCTTAATATATCATTTAATAAAAAATACAATTTAAAATTACTATGTTCTTTATCTCTTAGATAAAATTTAATTATTTTTTCAATAAATTCATTATACTTCTCATCGTTATAGATACATTTACTTTCTAAAATAAGGAGCATTCTAGCTGTAAACCAGTTATTATGATCATCAATTGGAGAGCCAATTATTTTTTCAACTTCATTATATTTAAAAATTTTAAGGAATTCTCCGTCATTGCTAAATTCAGGAAATTCTAGTTTTTTATTAATTCTTATTAATTCAGAAAATATTTTTATTTCATCAATTTTCCCATAATGGTGTTGTTTATCATTTTCTCCAATTATAAAAATATCTAAATCAGATTTATCTGTTGCTTCTGAACGAGCAAAAGAACCAGTTGTATAGACACATAAGTTTTTAAATGCTTCAGATGAAAATGTACTACTCGAAGAAATCTCTTCCTTAATTTTTCCAAGTTTTTCTTTTGAGAATTTTTGTTTTGTTTCTAGTTGTTCTGCTTCTTGTGAGTTTAAAAAAGGCATAGTATTTCCCTTTATAAATTATTTAAAAAAATTTTTTAAGTATCTTCCAGTATAGCTCTTCTCAATTTTTGCTACAAGCTCTGGACTACCTTCCGCAATAATCCTGCCACCGCCATCTCCCCCTTCCGGCCCTAAGTCCACAATCCAATCCGCGGTTTTAATTACGTCAAGATTATGCTCGATAATCACAATCGAGTTGCCTTTGCCTTTCAGACGACCTATCACTTCCAGCAGCAGGGCGATGTCGGCGAAGTGCAGGCCGGTGGTGGGTTCGTCGAGGATGTAGAGCGTTCTGCCGGTGTCGCGTTTGGAGAGTTCCAAGGCGAGTTTGACGCGCTGGGCTTCGCCGCCGGATAGGGTGGTGGCGGACTGGCCGAGGCGGATGTAGCCTAGGCCTACATCCATCAGGGTTTGCAGTTTGCGCGATACGGTGGGGACGGCATCGAAAAATTCACGGGCTTCTTCGACGGTCATGTCGAGGACTTGGCTGATGTTTTTGCCTTTGTAGTGGATTTCGAGCGTTTCGCGGTTGTAGCGTTTGCCGTGGCAGACTTCGCAGGGGACGTACACATCGGGCAGGAAGTGCATTTCGACTTTAATCACGCCGTCGCCTTGGCAGGCTTCGCAGCGGCCGCCTTTGACGTTGAAGGAGAATCTGCCGACGTTGTAGCCGCGTTCGCGCGAGAGGGGGACACCGGCGAAGAGTTCGCGGATGGGGGTGAACAGGCCGGTGTAGGTGGCGGGGTTGGAGCGCGGGGTGCGGCCGATGGGGGATTGGTCGACGTTGATGACTTTGTCGAGGTGTTCGAGGCCGTGGATGTCGTCGTATGGGGCGGGTTCTTCTTGGGCGCGGTTGAGTTCGCGGGCGGTAATTTTGGCGAGGGTGTCGTTAATCAGGGTAGACTTGCCGCTGCCGGATACGCCGGTGATGCAGGTAATCAAACCGAGCGGAAGCTCAAGAGTAACGTTTTTGAGGTTGTTGCCGCGCGCGCCTTTGAGGACGAGCATTCGGTCGGGATTGACGGGCGTGCGTTCAGACGGTACGGCAATGGTTTTTTTGCCGCTGAGGTATTGTCCGGTAACGGATTTTTCGCATTTGGCGACGTTTTCGGGCGTGTCGGCAATCAGTACGTTGCCGCCGTGTTCGCCCGCACCGGGACCCATATCGACGACGAAATCGGCTTCGCGGATGGCGTCTTCATCGTGTTCAACTACAATCACGCTGTTGCCCAAATCGCGCAGGCGTTTGAGGGTGGCGAGCAGGCGGTCGTTGTCGCGCTGGTGCAGGCCGATGGAGGGTTCGTCCAAAACGTACATCACGCCGGTCAGACCGCTGCCGATTTGGCTGGCGAGGCGGATGCGCTGGGCTTCACCGCCGGAAAGGGTTTCGGCGGAGCGGCTTAAATTCAGGTAATCCAGCCCGACATTAATCAGGAAACCGAGCCGTTCGGTGATTTCTTTGAGGATTTTTTCGGCGATTTGTTTTTTGTTGCCGTCCAAATCCAGCGTTTCGAAAAATTGGTGGGTTTTGGTCAGCGGCCAAGCGGAGACTTCGTGCAGCGGTTCGCCACTGACGTAAACGTAGCGGGCTTCTTTGCGCAAACGTGCGCCGCCGCAGCTCGGGCAGGCGCGGTGATTTTGGTATTCGCGCAGTTTTTCGCGCACGGTCTCGCTGTCGGTTTCGCGGTAGCGGCGTTCGAGATTAGGGATGATGCCTTCGAAGGCGTGGCTGCGGTTGAAGGTGGTGCCGCGTTCGGACAGGTAAGTGAAATCAATGACTTCTTTGCCCGAGCCGTGCAACACGACTTTTTTCACTTTTTCAGGTAGCGTTTCCCAAGCAGCCTGCACATCGAAACCGTAATGCCGCGCCAGCGACTGAATCATTTGGAAATAGAATTGGTTGCGCTTGTCCCAGCCGTCAATCGCGCCTGCGGCTAAGGATAATTCAGGATGGGCGACCACTTTTTCGGGATCGAAGAAGTTAGTATTACCCAAGCCGTCGCAAGTCGGGCAGGAGCCCATCGGGTTGTTGAAGGAAAACAGACGCGGCTCTAATTCGGGCAGACTGTATGAGCATACGGGACAGGCGAAACGCGCGGAGAACCAATGTTCTTCGCCGCTGTCCATTTCCATCGCCAGCGCGCGCTCGTTGCCGTGGCGCAGCGCGGTTTCAAAACTTTCCGCCAGCCGTTGCTGGATGTCCGCCTTCACTTTCACGCGGTCGATGACTACGTCAATGTTGTGTTTGATGTTTTTTTCCAGCTTCGGCACTTCGTCAAGCTGATAGACTTCACCGTCCACGCGCACCCGCGCAAAACCCTGCGCCTGCAAGTCGGCAAAGAAATCGACAAACTCACCCTTACGCTCGCGCACCGCCGGCGCCAGAATCATCACGCGCGTGTCTTCCGGCAGTTTCAATACGGCATCGACCATCTGAGACACGGTTTGGCTGGATAACGGCAGCTTGTGTTCGGGGCAATACGGGGTACCGACACGTGCGTACAAAAGACGCAGGTAATCGTGGATTTCCGTAACCGTGCCGACGGTGGAGCGCGGGTTGTGGCTGGTGGATTTTTGCTCGATGGAAATTGCAGGCGACAGGCCTTCTATCAAATCGACATCGGGCTTGTCCATCATCTGCAAAAACTGACGGGCATAGGCAGAAAGGCTTTCAACATAACGGCGTTGGCCTTCGGCATACAAAGTATCAAATGCCAGCGACGATTTGCCGCTGCCTGACAATCCTGTTACCACCACGAGCTTGTGGCGCGGAATGTCTAAATCGACATTTTTCAAATTATGTGTACGCGCGCCGCGGATGCGGATGGTGTCATTATCGTGTGAATGTTTGGGATGATGGTTGCACATGGTGTCAGGCCGTCTGAAAAATAAAATAAACGGCTATTGTAGCACTTTTCAAATGACAGACTGGATAGATAAAGCATTTGATATAAAAGACACAAAGAGGCCGTCTGAAAATATGTTTTCAGACGGCCTTGATATAGATGGATCAGCTTATCAGTCGATTTTGCGGAGAATTTCGCGCAGGGCTTTTTGC
>NZ_JBQCVF010000100.1:0-7694 GCF_051962515.1 Neisseria sp. P0009.S007
GCGGTGCGGCGGGCAAGGTTGTCGTGAATATCTTCCGCTTGGATTTCAGAAGGGAATGCCTGCATGGAAGTATAGGGGAGGATGGCTTCTTTTTCGGCAGTTCTTAAGGCCGTCTGAACGGTTTCGATATGCGGCGCATTGGCTTCTGCCACGCGGACATTATTGGCACGCGCCAAGGCACGCTCGCGTGTGCGGCGCAAGATAGGGTCGTTATAGTCGATGATTTCCATGCCGGTCATCGGCAGGGATGAAGCGCGCAACAATGGAGTTTCAACTTCGTCTTTGTAAATCGGCGTATTTTTTTCGGCCAAATGCTCGTTCCATTCCTCAACCGCTGCTTCATGCAGGGAACGTGTGGCTTCTTCTAATGTGATTTCTTCAAAATTGCTGTTTTGCACCAAAGACGGGCTGTATTCGGGCGTTTCCATTTGTGCAAACGGCGTGATTTTAGGAATACGTTCCGGTTTGGCAGATTTACGGGTTTTAGGCGCAGCTTTGATTTCTTCTTCGGTAGCTGCGATGTGTTCTGGCTCTTCGGCAACTGGATCTGCTGCGTGTTCTTCTGTTTCGGCGCGTTGCGTTTTATTGTGTTCGAGCGCGGAAAGCAGGCGGATGCGGGCGATTTTATGGTTGTCGGCAGTGCGTTTGTTCATGCTGAATAAACGTTTCAGGCTGTCCAGTTGGTCGGAAAAACCGACCGGGCTGTCTTCTTCGTTTATTTCTTCATCGCCACTGAGTCGGGCCAATTCTTGGCGCCATTTTTGCTCTTGTTTCTGGCGCCACCAGAACAAGCCGGCTATGACAGCCAGCAGAATTAAAGCCAATATTGTCCAAAGCATGCGTCCATCCCCTTAATTAAACGGCAAAGTCCGTTATTCTAACGCTTTTTTCGGGTAAACAAAACCAGCCGAAACAAGCTTTAACGGCAAAGGCAGACAGGATTGTCAAAGCTATGGCTTGAGACGCGTATAATAGGCCGTCTGAACATTTTGCGGATGAAATGATGATTTTTCAAAACGGATGGTTTCCCGTTGGTGTTGTGATGGCGGCATGGCCTGTGTTGCTGGTGATTTTTGCTTTGTGTGCAAAGCAGGCATGGGTGTCGGTATCGCAGCATCGTTCCGCTTTTTTGGTGGCTGCCGTGATGTTGCCGCTGGCTTGGAGTTTGAATGCCTCTCCTGAAAGCGGACAACTGGCCGGAATGAGCTATCATTTGCTTGCCTTAAACTTGATGGCTTTAATGCTGGGCACCTCTGCCGCATTCTGCCTTGGCGTATTGCTGTTTTTTCCGTATTTGTGGCTTTGGGGCGATTGGCATATGTTCCCCATCAACGCCTTGTCCGTATTGCTTCCGCCTTTGTTAGTGAACTTAGGTTTCCTCCATTGGGTGTCGCGTTTGCCTGCCAATATCTTTATCTTTATTTTTCTGAATGGTTTTTGGGCTGCGGCGGTCGGAATGGTGTTTACCGGCGTAATTTTGGTCGGTTTGTTGGACTGGGCGGA
This sequence comes from Neisseria sp. P0009.S007, assembly GCF_051962515.1. Classification (NCBI taxonomy): domain Bacteria; kingdom Pseudomonadati; phylum Pseudomonadota; class Betaproteobacteria; order Neisseriales; family Neisseriaceae; genus Neisseria; species Neisseria sp. P0009.S007. The sequence goes on from NZ_JBQCVF010000100.1 coordinate 1,504, forward strand.
TGTATTTGATACGACGGTATTATGGAAAACTGCTTTTCCTGTTTTCTTCTTAATCGCTTGGGCGGAGGCATTTTTGAGCGGTATTTCAACAGCTATTTTTATCGCGCTCAAGCCGCAATGGATTTGTACTTTCGATGACGACAGGTATTTGAAATCCGCGCCTAAGATTTGGCAATGAGATATGAGGGCATCCTTGCCTGGTTTTCAGACGGCCTAATGACCGGATGGCCTGTTTTTTGAATTGAATTTTTAACTTGTTATGTTTGCTTATATTTTTCCCATTGTTTGCGGTGCCGCTGTCGGAGCTGTATTGCGGTGGCTGTTTGGCTTGGTGCTGGTGTCTTCGGCGCCTTTTTCTATCGGTACATTGGCGGTAAACTGGCTGGGCGCGTTGCTGATCGGCGTATTGGCAGAACTCTTAACCGATCCGCAATGGCGTTTGCTTTGGATTACCGGCTTTCTCGGCAGCTTAACCACATTTTCAGGTTTTTCTGTGGAAATGGTTGGTTTAATGCAGGTGCAACGTTGGGGCATGGCTTTGATGGCGACCTGTCTGCATGTTTTCGGTTCGTTTGGTTTGACGGTGCTGGGGATTAAATTGGCGCAGATTTGGAAGTAAGTTGCTATTTTTTATTTGAAATATAAACCGAAGGCCGTCTGAAAATCTGTTTTCAGACGGCCTTTGGCTTTATCAATTAGGGTTGTACATAGCTTTTTGTACGCGCTAAATCGGTAATCAACAGTGGATTGTCTTTGCGCATCATATCGATCAGCTCTTGGCAACGTTTTGTTGTTGGATCTTGCCAGAGCCAGTCAAGCTCGGGCTGGGTAAGGCCGACTATCTGCAGAAATTGAACTTCACCGTTTGGTGTTTTGATAGCGGGCAGCTTGGGGTCTGGTGCGAAGGCTACGCCGACGATGGCGGTTTCTGTATCCATTCGGATAGGGTCGTTAGTTGAAGTAAAGTGATAGGCTTCAAACCAGTTACCACTTTCAAAAACGTAACGGCCAAGATTATTCATTAGATTAATTGCCCAGTAAGGCTCGTGTTTGGTGTTGTAGCCAGAATCCGGATCCTGATCGTAAGGGGGAGTACGGAAGGTAAATTCAAATCCCCATTTACTGTAATCTGCACCGGCAAGTTCTGGATTAAAGTAAAGTTCGCTCATGCCGTAGGAAACAATGTGGCGATGGAAGGTTTGCTCTTCGCAATCATAAATACTACTGCCGTCTAATGGGTCATCACCACCTAGAATGTATTTGATAATAGAGCCGTAATGACGAGGTTTGATATCACCATAAAGTGCTTTAAGCGCAGTATCGATAGCTTCCCAGCCGACAGCCTGATCTTCTTTAAAAGTTTGGCGGTATTCTTGTTCGTTCATTGTCTGTTTCCGTGTCGTTGATAATTTAGTCGTAAATTAATTGGCGTGTTTCTTTTAGAATGTGTTGTTTCTAAAAATAAAGCGATTTAAATATGACGTCTTATTTGCTTTTTTAATCAATGCCAATAGGCAAACAGACGGTTTCTTGACAATAGGTTTTGCCGAATTCGCTTAAATGCGCCGGTTTGTAGGCGGCAAAGGTGTAGGTCAGGTCTGCGCGGAATGTGTCGGGATCGGCTTCGGCGGTGTCGCAGTTGAGGCCGGTGGGAATATCGAGGGCGACTTTCAGGCCGTCTGAATGATTGAGTTGGCGGCAGAGGGCGGCGATTTCGGTTGGAAGTGCGCCGCTGAAGCCTGTGCCGAATATGCCTTCGATAATGATGTCGTAACCGTTTTTTAGACGGCCTTCCAGTTCTTGTACGGATATCAATTCAATATGGGGCAAACCGTTGAGGCGTTCGCGATTGGTTTGAGCTAAAGGGGAGAGGTTTTCTCCGAGTGAAAACAGAATATCGATGTGCCAACCTTGCGCCTGCATATATCTTGCCATGACTAAGCCGTCGCCGCCGTTGTTGCCTTTGCCGCAAACAATCAGGGCGCGTCCGGCTTGAGGATGACGCTGCATGAGGTCTTGGGCGGCAGAGCTACCGGCGTTTTCCATTAGTTGGTCGAAGCTCGTGCCTTTATCGACGGCTGCTTGTTCGCGTTCGCGCATTTGGGTGGCGGTATAGACTTTCATGATCGGCTCTCTTTGCAGGAAGTTATTGGTCGGCGGTATTCATCAGGCGCAAGGCTTTCAGACGGCCTATTTCTTTTTGATATTCCACCAGCCCGATAAATGTGCCGTCTCGGTTGTACACACGGATGGGCTGCTCGGCGGAAATGTCTTCGCTGAACTGGGGGCGCTGGCCGTGTTTGAGCATGGTAACGGCGTAGTCGTTTAGCTCAAGTTTGGGGAAATGTTGCACCAAGACATCGCAAGGCAGCAGCAGGGTATCGCGTTCGGCTTCGTCCAATTCTGCCAAGGCTTCGAGCGTGTGGCTTTGGTTAATGGTAAAGCCGGCGGTTTCGGTACGGCGTAGGGCGGTCAGGTGGGCGAATGTGCCGATGTGTTTGGCGATGTCTTCGCTGAGGGTGCGGATATAAGTGCCCTTGCTGCAGCGTACGTCTATCACGGCTTTGGGTGCATCAAATTCAGTGATATCAATGGAGTAGATGGTGATATCGCGCGCTTTGCGTTCGATAACGATGCCTTTGCGTGCGTATTCGTATAGCGGTTTGCCTTCGTGCTTGAGGGCGGAAAACATGGGCGGAACTTGGCGGATATCGCCCGTTAAGGCTTGGCAGGCCGTCTGAAATTCGGACAATGAAATATCGGCGCGTGCGGTGGCGATGATTTCGCCTTCTGCATCGCCCGTGCTGCTGGCTTCGCCCAGTTTCAGCGTGGCGGTATAGGCTTTGTCGGCATCAATCAGGTATTGGGCGAACTTGGTCGCCTCGCCGAAACAAACAGGCAAAAGCCCTGTGGCCAAAGGATCGAGTACGCCGGTATGCCCGGCTTTTTCGGCACGGAACAAACGCCGCGCTTTTTGCAGCGCGGTGTTGCTGGAAAGGCCTTCAGGTTTGTCGAGGAGAAGAACGCCGTTGACCGGGCGTTTGGTGGGTTTGGTTGTCATATCGGGTAGGGGGTAATGTTCAGGCCGTCTGAAAGCATTCAGACGGCCTGTGTGTTTTAATCAATCAGTCTTCAACCGGTTTTTCCGCCGCCACTTGGTCGATCAAGCTGGAAATGCTCATGCCGCGTTCGAGTGATTCGTCGTATTTGAAGTGCAGCTCGGGCGTTTTGAAGAGTTTGATGCGTTTGGCCAATTCGCTGCGCAAATGGCCTTTGGCGTGTTCCAAAGCTTCTTCGGTGATGTCGCGTGTGCTGTCGTCGAGGACGGTGTAGAACACGGTTGCGTGGCTGTAATCGCGGGTAACTTCGACTTCGTTGATGGTGATGAAGCCTGCGCGCGGGTCTTTCAGGCCGGTGCGGACGAGTTCGGCCAGTTCGCGCATGATTTGTTCTTTGACACGGTCTTGGCGGGCGTAGCCGCGTTGGGGTTTTCTCATGGTTTTCCTTGATGTATGGCAGGCTGTCGTTTTCAGACGGCCTGCGGTTTGGATTTTGAATAGCTGCCTATTATAACGGAGCGCGGTTTATTGTGCTTGAACCGAGAAAGGCATATCGATTTTTTGCCATTGCGCGCTTTCGTAGTCCAGCGCATCGGCGATGAGGGGGTGTTGCTCCAGCCATTGGGCGTTGATGCGCAAGATGAAGCTGTGGTTGCTTTCATCTATGCGAAGCTGGGTTTGCGGCGGCAAATCGAGCGGCAGGCGCGAGCGGCAGAAGAGGGCGGCCAAACGCAGGGACAATACGGCACACCACATGATTTCGTTGTCGCCGATAATATCCGCCATTTTCTTGAGGTCGCCGCGATGGCCGATAACCAGTTGCGCCAAAATGGTTTGCTCTTTGCGTGAGAAGCCCGGCATATCGGCGTTTTCGAGAATGTAGGCAGAGTGTTTGTGATAGCCGGTATGGGCGATATCCAAACCGATTTCATGCAGACGGCCTGCGCGGCTGAGGTATTGGTTCCACAGGGCAAGCTCTTGAACGGTTACGTTTTTGGCGTGGCACAGGCTGTTCATGAAGGCTTGCGCGGTATCGGCAACACGTTTGGCTTGGTTGAGACTGACGTGGTAGCGTTTTTGGAACTCTGCCGTTGTTTGCTCGCGCATATCAACATTGAGGCTGCGGCCGATTAAGTCGTAGAACACGCCGTCGCGGAGGGCGGCTTCGGTAACGGTCATTTTAGTCAGCGAGAGTTCGTCGAAAGCGGCCATCATCACGGCCAATCCGCCCGCAAAAACTTCGACGCGTTCGGGTTTGAGGTTTTCAAATTTGGCTTTTTTAACCGAACCGGCTTCGATAATCCTATCGGCAAGATAACGCATGCCTTGGGCGGTAATGTCGGCTTCCTGCGGCAATTCGGCCACCAAAACGTCGCGTATGGATTTGGCCGAACCAGACGTGCCGATGGAGAAATCCCAACCGGTGCGTTTCATCAGTTTGCTGATGCGTTGGATTTCGATACGCGCGGCGGAAACGGCGGCTTGGAAATCTTTGGCGGTAATTTTGTTTTGGAAAAAGCGCATGCTGTACGTTACGCAGCCTAAAGGCAGGCTTTCTGTGGTCAGCGGTTGCAAATCCGAGCCGATGACAAATTCGGTCGAACCGCCGCCGATGTCGATAACCAGCATTTTGTCGCCTTTGGGCGGCAGGGTATGCACTACGCCGGTGTAAATCAGACGCGCTTCTTCGCGGCCGGCAATGACTTCGATGGGGAAACCCAGCGCCGCTTCGGCACGAGGCAGGAATTGGGCGATGTTTTTGGCGACGCGGAAAGTATTGGTGGCCACCACGCGCACGTTTTCAGGTTGGAATCCGCGCAGGCGTTCGCCGAATTTTGCCAAACATTCCAAGGCTTGTTCTTGAGAGGCTTCGCTCAGGTTTTTTTGTTCGTTCAAGCCGGCGGCAAAGCGTACCATTTGTTTGAAGGAGTCGATGACTTTCAGCTGGCCGTTGTTGTTTTCACAAATTTGCAGGCGGAAACTGTTGGAACCCAAATCGACGGAGGCTAAAACGTTGGCGGGAGTGGTGGTCATAAAAAATACCGCTTGATTAGAAAAACCTAAATGTTACTTGAGGCGGTATCACTTGACAATAAAAGGAATACAGCTCTTTGATTCTGCTCATAGATGTATTTTATAATGCTGATTTTAAGCAAATATATCAAAGGCCGTCTGAACTTTTCAGACGGCCTAAAAAGAGAAACACATGAAATCGGAAAACCAAGATTCCTTATTTTTATCGCGCCGCCGCCTGTTGCAAGTCGGCGGAGCCATGCTTTTGACGCCTGCGGCCGCTTGGGCGGGGGCGCAACGTGAAGAAACGCTGGCCGATGATGTGGCGTCCGTGATGCGCAGTTCGATCAATAGCGCCAGTCCTGCGCGGCTGGTGTTTACCGATGCAAGGGAAGGGGAGCGTTGGTTGGCGGCGATGTCTTCCCGATTGGCACGCTTTATTCCCGATGAAGGCGAGCGCCGCCGCCTGCTGATCAATATCCAATACGAAAGCAGCCGCGCCGGACTCAATACTCAAGTGATTTTGGGTTTGATTGAAGTGGAAAGCGCGTTTCGCCAATATGCCATCAGCGGCGTGGGTGCGCGCGGTTTGATGCAGGTGATGCCGTTTTGGAAAAACTATATCGGCAATCCGTCACACAACCTTTTCGACATCCGCACCAATCTGCGCTACGGCTGCACCATTCTGCGCCATTACAACAATATCGAAAAAGGCAATATTGTCCGCGCGTTGGCAAGGTTTAACGGCAGCTTGGGCAGCAACAAATATCCGAATGCTGTATTGGGCGCGTGGCGGAATAGATGGCAGTGGGGTTGATTCGGGATAAATGGGATAGGGCAGATGTTGCGTGATGTTGGTTTCTGTTGAAACCGTTTTATACCGGTGAAGCAGGTTTGCGATAAACGGCTTGCGATTTGACCCCATGCAATTCCTTTGAATCCTGTATAATCAGAAAATCTGTTAATTCACACTTTCAGACGGCCTTTCGCAAACTTAAGGCCGTCTGAAACATTATTTATGGCAAGAGATAACCGCATTCAAATGTTTCCGCACGAGTGGCGTGCCAGTACCACACTTTCCGGCGTTTACGCACTGCGTATGTTGGGGATGTTTTTGGT